>DATHLL010000422.1:0-7286 GCA_035488195.1 Candidatus Elarobacter sp.
CCGGCCGCTGCGCGCGTTCATGCTGCGGCAGACGAAGGCGCGCGATCTGGCGGTGTTCGCACGGCTCGCGCACCGCGCGCCCGACGAGCCGGCGCACGATGCGCCGCTCACGGTGGTGATTCCGGCGTTCGTGGTCGGTGAGCTGCGGTCGGCGTTCGCGATCGGCGTCGCGCTGTATCTGCCGTTCGTCGCCATCGATCTCGCGGTCTCGGCGATTCTCATGGGACTCGGGATGGTGATGCTCTCGCCGCCGGTGATCTCGCTGCCGTGCAAGCTGCTGCTGTTCGTGATGGTCGACGGCTGGGCGCTCGTGTGCAACGGCGTCGTGCAGAGTTTCCGCTGAACGTCCGCGTCACAGCTCGCCGCGGATCATCAGCGCGCCGATCGCGACGTACCAGATCGTTTGCAGGACGACGATGAGGCCGAGGCTGTGCGGGTTGACGTTCGCGGTGAAGGCCAGGACGCCGAGCAGCGCCGCGGTCGCGACGACCCCGGCGGCGCCGATCGCGCGCAAGATGCGGCCGTGGGGGATCAGCTCCGCCGACCACGCCAGGACGGCGAACGACGTCGCGAGCAGCCAGGTCTTCGTCGCGATCTGGATCGTCATCGCGCACACGGTGAGGAGCTGCAGCGCCGCGTCGATTCGGGCCGGCGGCGCGGTCGCGTACCGCGCGGCGATCGCCGGGATCAGGAAGCCGTCGATCAGCGCGGCCCCGATCGCGAAGACGGTCCCGATCGCATACGCCACCAGCCCGGAAAGCACCGCGGCGTTGCGCAAGCCGCGCCGCGCGGCGAACGCGGCGAGCCCGAAGAGCAGACCGCACGCCGCCACGATCACCACCGCGTGCACCGTTTCGTCGACCGCGCTGAGGCGGACGATCTGCGCGAGGACGTCGGCGCCGCTCGCCGCGCGGCTCACGCTCGGGTGGTGCGCCACCGCGGCGACGGCGACGACCGCCGAGAGGATCAGCGCCGCGCCGGCGACCGGGGAGCCGGGCGCGGCCGGCGGCGTGGAGTCGTTCGGGGACACACGAATACCTCGCGGGTGATGCGGGCTCCACCGTAGCAGACTCTCGGGTGAAAGCGATGGAGCGTCGCGCCGCGGTGTCCGGTTCCGGACATCTTCGCGCGACTGTCCGAGACCGCCGGGTCGACCGCACGTACCGCGAGCTGCTGAGCGCGTTTCGCGACCTGATGTTCGAGCGCGGCTACTCGCGGCTGACGGTGCGCGCGATCATCGACCGCGCGAACGTCGGGCGCTCCACGTTCTACGAGCACTTCCGCAACAAGGAAGACGTCCTGCGCGAAAGCATCGCCCCGATCCTGACGCCGCTGGCGGACGTCCTCTCGCCGAACCATTCCGACGAGCGGCTGCGCGGAGTCGTCGAACACATCTGGGCCGTGCGGGCGCGCACCGCGTCCGCGATGCTGGGACCGACGCGGCCGCTGATCGTGCATCTCCTCGCGGAGCTCCTCGAGGAGCGTCTCGCGCCGGTCGCCGCCGCGCCGGGCGGAGCGTCGCGGGCCGTTCCGCTTCGCTTGATCGCCACGGCGCTCGCCGACGCGCAGATCGGCCTGCTGGCGACGTGGATCCGCGGTGAAGCGCCGGCTTCCGCTGAGGCCGTTGCCGCGGCCCTCGTCGACCTGACCCGCGGCGCGGCGCACGGCGCCGTTCGCACCGCCGCGCCGCGGACGGGGAGCCGCGAACGGCATCGAATCGGACGGTGAGCGCGTCCAACGCGGGAGAAGCCGGCCCTGCTGGACACCCTCCCGGCGGTAGCGGCCGCCGCTTCGGCGAAGCGCATCGGCGTGCGCATCTCGGAGAAGCTGGGGACTCGGCGGCCGTTCTTCTCGTTCGAGTTCTTCCCGCCGCGCGACGACGCGGCCGAGCAGAGCCTCTTCCGGACGATCGAGACGCTGAAGCCGCTCGATCCAGGGTTCGTCTCGATCACCTACGGCGCGGGCGGCTCGACGCGCGTGCGCACGGTCGAGATCGCGAAGCGGCTGCGCAGCGAGGCCGGCTTCGACGTGATGGCGCACGTCACGTGCGCCGGCGCGACGGCCGACGAGCTCCGCACGCTGCTGCGCGACCTGCGCAAGTGCGACATCGAGAACATCATGGCGCTGCGCGGCGATCCGCCGCGCGGCAGCGAGTCGTTCCAGGCGGTCGAGGGCGGGTTCCGGTATGCCAGCGACCTGGTGAAGCTGCTGAAGGCGGAGTTCCCGTTCTGCGTCGGCGGCGCGTGCTACCCGGAGAAGCATCCCGAGGCGCCGAGCCTCGACGCCGATCTGCACGCGCTGTGCGCGAAGGTGCGCGCGGGCGCCGAGTTCCTGGTGACGCAGCTCTTCTTCGACAACGCGCGCTATTTCGAGTTCGTCGAGCGCGCGCGGAGCTGGGGGATCCGCGTGCCGATTCTCCCCGGGATCATGCCGATCACGAACTACGACCAGATCGACCGCTTCACGCGCCAGTGCGGCGCCGTCATCCCGCCGAGCCTCCGCGCCGCGCTCGAGGAGCGCCGCGACGACCCGAACGCCGTCGTCGACCTCGGCGTCGCCTATATGACGCTGCAAGTCGCCGACCTGCTCGCCCGCGGCGCCCCGGGCGTCCATTTCTACACCTTGAACCGCTCGCCCGCGACCCGCGCCGTCGTCTCCGCCCTCCTCGCCGCCCGCCGCGCCTGGTAAACGTCCACGCCGCCGCAACGAGGCGGCAACACCGGTCCGTCATGATGTAATCATGCGGCCCGTCCGGCCACGACATCTCGTACCCGACCTTCTGGCCGAAACGCAGAAGCAATGGCCCTCGCACTAGCAGACATGGACTTCCCGCCGCGCGACGACGAGTGATCGTGCGGTAACGATTCGGCAACGCGCGCTCGGTACGATGGGCGCGTGGACGGATTCGATAGTCTTCTGCGCGATGCGCTGATCGTCACGGCGCTGCTGACGGTGCCGGTGCTGCTCGCGGCGACGGTGGTCGGGGCGGGCGTCGCGATCCTGCAGGCGGCGACGCAGGTGCAGGAACAGACGCTCACGATGCTGCCGAAGATCGTCGCCGTCGGCACGATGGTCGTGCTGTTCGGGCGGTTCGGGATGGAGCTGTGCGCGCGGCTGTTCGGTGAGATCGTCGTGCGTATCCCGAGTCTGGTGCACGGATGAACGCGCCGCCGCCGGATGCTACGTTTCTGCTCGTGTTCGCGCGCGCGGCGGGGCTCGTAGCGCGCGCGCCGGGGTTCTCGCACCCGTCGGTGCCCATGATCGCGCGCGCGGGGTTCGCCTTTGCGCTGGCGATCGCGGTGGCGCCATCCGTCGCACCGGTGCGCGATCCGGGACTGGTCGCGATCGCGTTCGCCGCGGCGGGCGACCTCGCGATTGGGGCGGCGATCGGGTTCGGCGCCTCGCTGCTCTACGACGGCGCGTACTTCGCCGGCCGGACGATCGACGACTATCTCGGCGTGCGCGGCAGCGTTCCGGGCGCGAACGTCACGAGCGCGCAGGCGTTCGGGCGTCTGTGGTCGTCGGTCTTCTTGGCCGCCTTCGTGCTGCTCGACGGCTGGGTTCCCGTCGTTCGCGCGTTTGCGGACTCGTTCGCGCACGTCGCGCCCGGCGGCACCGTCGCGCCGGACGCGTGGCTGCGGTACGCGCTCGCGCTGCCCGGGACAATCATCCGCGCCGCGTTCGTCGTGGCTGCGCCCGCGATCGCGGTGGCGGCCGCGATGCAGCTCACGCTCGCGGCGGTGACGCGGATCGTGCCGCGCTTCTCGAGCTTCACGCTCGCGTTTCCGGCGGTGTTCGCGGCGGCGCTGCTCGTGACGCTGGTGACGGTGCCGCTCGTCGCACCGCTGGGCGCACGTCCGTGGCTCGTCCTCCCGTGGAGCGGAGCGCCGTGAGCGACGCCGAGGAGAAACGGCATGAAGCGACGCCGGCGCGGCGGCGGCGCGCGCAGCACGAAGGGAACGTCGCGCGCTCCTCCGAGCTCACCGGCATCGCCGCCTTCGGAGCGGCGGTCGTCGGCGCCGCGATCGCCGCGCCGCTCGCCGTCGCGGCCGCCGCGAGCGCGGTTCGTCAGTCCGCCGCTCACACCGCGACCGCCGGCGTTCCGGGCGGCATCATGGCGCTCGTCGTGGCGGCGCTTGTTCCCGCGAGTGCGGCCGCGTCGGCGGGCGCGTTCACCGCGTTGGCGCAGAACGGCGGTCTGCATGTCATGCCGCCGCACGTGGATCTGAAACGCCTCGATCCCGTCGCCGGCGTGAAACGCATGCTAGGCGGCGAAGCAGTCGTCGCGGTCTTGCGCGGCGTGCTCGCGTTCGCGGCCGCGCTCGCCGCGCTCGTTCCGGTGCTGCGTGACATCATCGCCGGCGCCGCAGCGCTCGGCTCACCCGGCGCGGCGGCGGCGCTCGTCGCGTCGGCGGCGTTGCGCGCCTGCGGGGCGGCGTTCGCGGTCGGGGCGGTGTTCGCGGTGGCGGATTACGCGCTGGCGCGGCGGCGCTGGCTGCGCGGGCTGCGCATGTCGTTCGAGGAGCTCAAGCGCGACGTCAAGGAGAACGACGGCGATCCGCACGCCCGCGCGCGGCGCAAGAGCGTCCACCGCACGATCGCGCGCGGCACCGTCGGGCGGACGCGCGAGGCCTCGTTCGTCGTCGTGAACCCGACCCACGTCGCGGTCGCGCTGCGCTACGCGCCGCCGGTCGTCCCGGTTCCCGAGATCCTCGTCCGCGCCGCCGGCGACGCCGCGCTGCGCGTCCGCGCGATCGCGCGCGAGCACCGTATCCCGGTCGTCGAGAACGTCGAGCTCGCGCGCCTGTTGTACGCGCACGGTGCGACCGGGCGCGCGATCCCGCCCGAGACGTACGTCGCCGTCGCGCACGTCGTCGCCGCGCTCGCCCGCGAAGGCGTGCTCTCGTGAACGCGCGCCTCACCACCGGGTTCGCGGTCGCGGTGCTCGGCGTGGTCGCGATCCTGATCGTCCCGCTCCCGCCACCGCTGCTCGACGCGCTGCTCGCGCTCAACGTGTTCGGCTCGGCGCTGGTACTGCTAATCAGCCTGCGGGTCGAGGAGCCGCTCGAGTTCTCGGCGTTCGCACCCTCGCTGCTGCTGGCGACGCTCTTCCGGCTCGCGCTCGACGTCAGCGCGACGCGGCTCATCCTCACCGAAGGGCACGATCCCGGCGGCGCCGGCGCGCTGATCCCCGCGTTCGGCGCGTTCGTCGTGCGCGGCAACGTCGTCGTCGGGCTGATCGTGTTCGCGATCCTGATCACGATCCAGTTCGTCGTGATCGCGAGCGGCGCGCAGCGCGTCGCCGAAGTGTGCGCCCGCTTCACGCTCGACGCGATGCCGGGGAAGCAGATGGCGATCGACGCCGACCTCCACGCCGGGATGCTCGACGCCGACACCGCGCGCCGCAAGCGCGCCCGCGTCCAGCGCGAAGCCGACTTCTACGCGGCGATGGACGGCGCGGGGAAGTTCGTCAAAGGCGACGCGATCGCCGCGCTGGTGATCGTCGTGCTGAACCTGCTCGGCGGCGTCCTGGTCGGGACGATCTACCACGGAATGGCGCCTCTCGAAGCGGTCGAGACGTTCGCGATCCTCTCGATCGGCAACGCGCTGCTCACGACGCTCCCCGCCTTCCTGATCTCCACCGCGATGGGGCTGATGGTCACGCGCGTCGCCGGCGACGGCGCGCTCGGCGTCGATCTCGCGGCGCAGCTCCTCGCGCGGCCGGACGTCCTGCGCGTCGCGGCGGCGCTCGTCTTCGCGCTCGCTTTCGTTCCGTCGTTCCCGGGCCCGCTCTTCGCGGCGCTCGGGATCGTCGCGTTCGGCGGCGCGCTGCTCGCGGAACGCCAGAAACGGCGTGCCGAGGCGGGCGCGCGCGCCGCGCACGAACAGCGCCGGCGCGACGCCGTCCGCCGTCCCGAGAGCGCGTTCGGGCTGATCGGCGTCGACGCGCTCGCGATCGACGTCGGCGTCGACCTCTTTCCGCTGCTGGCGCCGCCGAACTGCGACGCGCTGCTCGACCGCGTCGCCGACGTGCGGCGCGCGCTCGCCGCCGAGACGGGGCTCGTGATCCCCGGCGTGCGCCTGCGCGACGACCCGCTGCGCGATCCGCGCACCTACGCGCTGCGCGTCCGCGACCGCGTCGTCGCCGAAGGGATCGTCCGCCTCGACCGGCTCGTCGCCGTCGCCTCGCCGGAGGTGTTGGACCGCATCGGCGGCGCGCCGACGACGGAGCCCGTCTACGGCCTCGCCGCCCGCTGGATCGCATACGACGAGCGCGAGCGCGCGCAAGCCGCCGGCGCGCTGACGTTCGATGCGATCTCGATCGTCGGCTCGCACCTCGCCGAGGTCGCGCGCACGCACGCCGCCGAGCTGTTCGGCCGCCAAGAGCTCCAGACGCTCGTCGAGCACGTGCGCACGTTCGCGCCTAGCGCGGTCAAGGACGTCGGCACCGACGCGCTTCCGCTCGCGGCCGCGCACCGCGCGTTCGTCCACCTGCTGCGCGAGCGCGTCTGGCCGCGCGATGCCGTCGCGGTGTTCGAGGCTCTCGGCGACGCCGCGGCGATCTCGCGCGACGCGCGCGACCTCGCCGAAGCGGTCCGCCGCACCGCCGTGCCGCAGCAGCTTCGCCGCGACGGTGTGCACGCGCTGCGCCCGCTGATCTTCGCGCCCGCGTTCGAGAGCGAGCTCGCGCGCATGTGGTCGGCCGACGACGGCCTCGCGCCCGATCCGCACACCGCGCTGCACGTCCGCGAGACGATCGCGCGCTACGCCGCCGATCCCGGTTGCGCGCCGCACGCGGTCGTCGTCACCGCGCCGCTCCGCCCGCTGCTCGCGGAGTTCCTCGAGCGCACGGCGCGCGGCGTGGCCGTCTACGCGTTCGCCGAGCTGCCGGCCGAGCTCGTCCTCGAGCCGGCCGGCATCATCGAAGCGCCGTCCGCCCCGGTCGCGATCGGCTGAACCGCGGCGTCAGCCGCAGCCGCACACCCAGTGACCGTTCACATACCGGCAGATCAGCGGGCACGCCGCCGCCGGCTGCGGCGGCACCGCGGTCAGCGACAGCACGGAGAGAGCGAACGCGGCGAGCAGCAGACGTCTCATCGCATCACGCCTTCACGCAGAAGCAGCCGTACTGGTTGCAGCGGTAGACGAAGCCGGGCTGGCAGGTGATGAACGAGGGCGCCGGCGTGAACGCGGTGCGTGATGCCGGGGCCCCGGCTCCCGGGGTGGCGGCCAGGACGGCCGCTGCGAGGAAGAGCGCGCCCGCGATGCGTTTTCCGAGCATGATT
>DATHLL010000423.1:0-6025 GCA_035488195.1 Candidatus Elarobacter sp.
AGAGCGCGAACACGACCGTCTCCGCGACGTTGCGCGGATCGTTGAGCTGGTTCTTCTCGAGCGCGTCGGCGGCCGGCTTGAACTGCGGGTCGCGGCCGTCGAAGAAGTGCGTGTTCATCCCGCCCGGGATCAGCAGCGTCACGCCGACGCGCCCGGCGAGGTCGAGCGCGAGCCCGCGCGTGAGCCCGACGACGCCGAACTTCGAGGCGCTGTAGGCCGTCGCCGCGCCGAGCACGCGCAGGCCGAGCGTCGAGGCGACGTTCACGATCCGCGGGTTCGCCGCTCGCTCGAGGTACGGCAGAGCGGCGCGCACCAGCGAGGCCGTGCCGATCAAGTTCACGTGGATGACGCGCTCCCACGCGCCGGCGTCGACCTTGTCGAAGTCGCCGCACGCGTCCATCCCGGCGTTCGCGACGATCGCGTCGAGGACGCCGCCGTTCGCTTCCGCGACCTCGCGGATCGCGCGCTCGACCGCGGCGCGGTCGGCGACGTCGACCAGACGATGGTCGTAACCGCGCTCCTGGCGCGGCGGCGCGATGTCGAACGTCACCGGCGTCCCGCCGTGGCGCGCGACCGCCTCGGCGATCGCGGCACCGAGACCCGACGCGCCGCCCGTGACGATCACGGTGCCGAGGGTCTGCTTCGATTCATGGGACGCGGTGGCGGCCAAGGTCTGCACGCGAAAAACTCCCGTGGCGAACGGAGCGAATGATCGCGGCTTACCCGCGCGCCCGCTCGCTCAACCGCGCGCGGTGTTCTGGTCGTAGACGAACTTGAACGTGCCGGCGGCGTCGCGCTCGAAGACGAGCGAGAGCAGGAAGCGCGCCGGCGCAGCGTCCGGCGTCTGGCGATAGGTGACGTCGATGACGGCGAGCCCCGAGCTCGCCGTCTCGCGCGTCAGGACGATCTCGTAGTCGAACCGCCACGGATCGGGCGAGGCGAACCACTCGGCGTGCGAGCGCAGCACCGCGTCGGTGCCGCGCGTGACCGCGCCGCCGCCGTCGACGACGGCGACGTCGTCGCCGAGCGTCGCGGCGAAGCGGCCGGCGTCGCGCGCCTGCAGCGCGCCGAGATGCTCGTCGAGCGCGGCGCGAAAGGCCGACGTCGTCGCTGTGCTCATTCCTCGACGGGCTCGTTGACGCTTCCGAACGCCTGGTCTTGCGCCTTCCCGGGCTTCAGCCCGGGGATCCGTTCGCTCGGCGCCTTGCCGCCGAATGGATCGAGCGGCTTCCCGCGGTCGACCGGGCTCGCGTCGTCGTCGTGCATCCCGCGCGGCAGGCCGGTCGCCGGATCGGCGTTCTCGGCGTCCCAGGTGGAGATCGGCGAAGCCTCGCGGTTCTCCGCGACGCGCTCCTCCGTCTCGCTCCGTTGTGAGGAACGATCGTTGTCCATGCCGCTTCCTTTCCCGCGTGACGACGCAGACCATAGACGGCCGCTCGCAGGACTGGTCGACCGGCGGAACGCTCGCGTCCTACGCGACGACGGCGGTCGCCTCGATCTCGACCTTCGCCGCGTCCTCGAGCAGCGCGCTGACCTCGACGACCGACATCGCGGGATAGTGGCGGCCCATCACCGCGCGGTACGCCTCGCCGATCGCGCGCTGCGCGGCGAGGTACTCGCGCTTGTCGGCGACGTACCACGTCAGCCGCGTGACGTGCTCGGGGCGCGCGCCGGCTTCGGCGAGCACCGCGACGACGTTGCGCAACGCTTGACGGACTTGGCCCGCGATGTCGAGCGCGGGGAAGCGGCCGTGCTCGTCCCAGCCGATCTGGCCGCTGACGAACACCGTCGTCCCGCTCGCGGCGACGCCGCACGAATAGCCCTTCGGGCGCGGCCAGCCCGGCGGCTGCAGGACCGTCACGCCGGCGTCTCCGCCGCGGTGCGCAGCTTGTAGCGCTGCAGCTTCCCGGTCTGCGTGCGCGGCAGCTCGCGGACGAACTCGATCGCGCGCGGGTACTTGTACGGCGCGATCCGCGCCTTCACGAAGTCCTGCAGCTCGGTGACGAGCGCGGCGTCGCCGTCGCCGTCACGGAGCACGACGAACGCTTTGACGATCGTGCCGCGCGCTTCGTCGGGCGCGCCGACGACCGCGCACTCCAGGACGCGCGGGTGCTCGAGCAGCGCGCCTTCGACCTCGGGCCCGGCGATGTTGTAGCCCGACGAGATGATCATGTCGTCGGTCCGCGCCTGGTACCAGAAGTAGCCGTCCTCGTCGAGGAGGTACGCATCGCCGGTCAGGTTCCAGCCGTGCTGCACGTAGTCGCGCTGGCGGGGGTCGGCGAGATACCGGCAGCCGGTCGGGCCTTTCACCGCGAGCCGGCCGACGTTGCCGGGCGGAAGCGGTTTGCCGTCGTCGTCGAGGATGCACGCGACATACCCCGGCACGGGCGTACCGGTCGCGCCGGGCCGGATCGCGTCGCCCGACGCGGCGATGAAGATGTGCAGCATCTCGGTCGAGCCGATCCCGTCGATGATGCGCACGCCGGTCGCGTTTTCCCACAGCGTGCGCGTTCCGACCGGGAGCGTCTCGCCCGCGGAGACGCACGCGCGCAGCGTGCGCAGGTCGTAGTCCTTCGCGAGCGGCGCCATCGCGCGGTACGACGTCGGCGCGGTGAAGCAGACCGTCGCGCCGAAGCGCTGGATCGCGCCGAGCAGCGTTTCCGGCGAGGGCTTCTCGATCAGCGCGGTGGACGCGCCGGCGCGCAGCGGGAACAGCAGCGCGCCGCCGAGGCCGTACGTGAACGCAAGCGGCGGCGTCCCGACGAACACGTCGTCCGGCGCCGGCGCGAACGACGAGGGCGGAAAGGTGTCGCAGACCGCCAGCACGTCGCGGTGGAAGTGCATCGTCCCCTTCGGGCGGCCCGTCGTCCCCGAGGTGAACGCGATCATGCAGACGTCGTCCGACGCGGTCTCCGCGTTCGCGAACGTCGCCGGCCGCCGCGCGGTCAGCGCGCCGAGCCCGGTCTCGCGGTCGTCGTGCGAGAAGATCACCGTGCCGAGCGCCGGACAGGCGGGCAGCGCGTTGTCGAGCTCGTCGCGCAGCCGCAGGTCGCAGATGGCGTGGGTGATCCGCGCCGCCTGGATCACGTCGATCAGTTCCTTCGCACGCAGCAGCGGCATCGTCGTCACCACGATGCCGCCCGCTTTCACCACGCCGAGCCAGCACGCGGCCATCACGTCGTTGTTGAAGCCACGCAGCAGCACGCGGTTCCCGGGCACCACGCCGAGATCGTCGCGCAGGACGTTCGCGATGCGGTTCGCCTCGGCGAGCAGCTCCTCGTACGTCAGCGTGCGCTGCGGCGTGACGATCACCGGCCGCGCGCCGAGCCCCTTCGCGACCGCCGCGTCGAGCAGCTCCGCAGCGCAGTTCAGCCGCTCGGGATACTGCAATTCCGGCAGCGTGAACAGGAACTCCGGCCACTCCTCGCGCGGCGGCAGATGATCGCGCGCGAACGTGTCGGTGTGCATCATCAATCCCCCTCGAACACCGGCGACTGCTTCGCAGCGAACGCTTCGTAAGCGCGCCGGAAATCGTTCGTCTGCATGCAGATCGCCTGGGCCTCGGCCTCCCCCTCGATCGCCTCGTCGAGCCCCATCGACCACTCCTGGTGCAGCATCTTCTTCGTCATCGCGTGGCCGAACGTCGGCCCGCGGCGCAGCGCGCGCGCGAACGACCGCGCCTGCTCGAGCTCGCCCGGCGCAACGAAGAGGCCGTTGAAGAACCCCCACGCGAGCCCTTCCTCGGCCGACATCGAGCGGCCGGAGAACAGCAGCTCCGAGGCGCGGCCGTGGCCGATCACGCGCGGGAGCAGCGCGCACGCGCCCATGTCGGCACCGGCGAGCCCGACGCGCGTGAACAAGAACGCGACGCGCGCGTTCGGCGTCCCGTAGCGCACGTCGGCGGCGAGCGCGAGCATCGCGCCGGCGCCGGCGCAGACGCCGTCGACCGCCGCGACGATCGGCTGCGGGCAAGCGCGCATCGCCTTGACGACGTCGCCGGTCATCCGCGTGAACGCGAGCAGCTCGGGCATCCCCATCCGGGTGAGCGGCCCGATGATCTCGTGCACGTCGCCGCCCGAGCAGAAGTTGCCGCCGGCGCCGGTGATCACCACCGCGTGCACGTCGCTCGCGTAGACCAGCCCGCGGAAGAGATCGCGCAGCTCGGCGTACGACGCGAACGTCAGCGGGTTCTTCCGCTCGGGCCGGTTCAGCGTCACCGTCGCGACGCCGTCGTCGACGGCCCACAGGAAATGGCGCGCCTCGTAGGTCGCGAAGGTTTGATCTCGGTTCATCGGGCGTGGCCGCTTTCAACGCTGTTGAGGTGGCGCTTGAGCTTCGCGAGGATCGCGTACAGCCGCGCGCGGTCTGCTTCGTCGAGTCCGGCGAACATCTCGACGATCCAGCCTTCGTGCTCGCGCGCCATCTCGGCGAACGCGCGCCGCCCGGCGGCGCTGAGCTTCACGATCGCCGCCCGGCGGTCGGCGGGCGCGACGGTCCGCGTGATCAGCCCTTCGGCGAGGAGCTGCTCGGCGATGTGCGTGACGTTCCCGCCGGTCACCATCATCCGCTTCGAGATCTCGTTCATCCGCAGCCCGGCGGGATTGCGCTCGAGCTGCGAGAGGAAGTCGAACCGCGGCAGCGTCGTCCCGAACGTCTCGCGGAGTCCGCCCGCGACGCGGCTCTCGATCAGGTTGGTGCACGCCAGCAGCCGCAGCCAGACGCGGATCGACAGATGGTCGTCGACCGTCGCGCGCGACTCCGTGTCGACGATCCGCAGCATCAGCGCCGCACCTCGCCGGCATGGATCGCGGCCATCAGTGCTGCACCTCGCCGCCGTCGATCACGATCGCCTGCCCGTTGACCGCCGCCGAGTCATTTCGGCACAACCACACCACCGCGCTCGCGACCTCCTCCGCGCGCACGAACCGCCCGAGCGGATTGCGCGCGAGCAGCGCCGCCGACGCGCCCTCGCGGGTGCGCCCGGTCGCCGCCTCGATCCCGCTCAGCGTGCGCTCCAGCATCTCCGACTCGGTGAACCCGGGGCAGACCGCGTTCACCGTGATCCCTTTGGGGCCGAGCTCCGCGGCGAGCGCGCGCGTCAGCCCGACGACGCCGTGCTTCGCGGCCGTGTACGCCGCGATGTACTTTCCGCCGACCAGCCCGGCCGTGCTCGCGACGTTGACGATCCGGCCGTATCCCGCGGCGAGCATCGCCGGCACGGCTTCGCGCGTGCAGTGGTAGACGCCGTTCAAGTTGACGCCGATCACCGCGTTCCAGGCCGCCTCGTCGAGCTTCGTGAACGGGGCGCCGATCCCGATCCCCGCGTTGTTCACGAGGATCTCCGGATCGCCGTGCCGGACGCGCGCGTGCCCGAACGCTTCGGCGACCGCGCTCGCGCTCGCGACGTCCGCGACGACGACGTGCGCCTCGGCGCTCTCCGGCAGCGTGAACGCGTGCTGCGCGAGCGCGTTGCGATTACGCCCGAGCAGCGTGATCCGCGCGCCCTCCGCCGCCAGCGCGGTGGCGATCGCCGCGCCGATCCCGCGCCCCCCGCCTGTCACGAGCGCGTGCTTCCCCGTCAGCGATCCGCGTCCGCGCGCCGTCGCACCGTCGTTCATCGGGTCACCTCGCTGGCCGCTTCCGCCGCGATCTGCGCGGCGCGGCGTAGATTCCGCAGATACTGCTCGCGGCCCGGGAGATATTGCTCGGGCCAGTGCTGCTCGTCGTAGCCCAGCTGCGCCGCCGCGTGCAGCGTGAAGTACGGGTCGGAGAGATGCGGCCGTGCGAGCGCGACCAGATCGGCGCGCCCGGCGGCGACGATGCTGTTCACCTGGTCGGCGTCGGTGATGTTCCCGACCGCCATCGTCGCGATCCGCAGCTCGTTGCGGATCCGGTCGGAGAACGGCGTCTGGAACATCCGCCCGTAGACCGGCCGCGCCAGCCGCGAGGTCTGGCCCGCCGAGACGTCGATCAGGTCGGCGCCCGCCGCGTCGAACGCGCGCGCGATCCCGACCGCGTCGTCGGG
>DATHLL010000424.1:0-6391 GCA_035488195.1 Candidatus Elarobacter sp.
TTCTGGTTCGAGCGGCCCTCGGCGGTCGCGGCGGCGCGCAAGGCGTTCGTCATGAACGTCGTCGGCGACGTCGGGATCATGCTCGCGATCTTCTACGTCGTCGCGAAGGTCGGCTCGATCGCATACGGCGACGTGTTCGGCCACGCGGCGACCGCGTTCAGCGGGCACGAGCTGTTCTTCGTCTGCCTGGGCCTGTTCATCGGGTGCGCGGCGAAGTCGGCGCAGGTTCCGCTCCACACCTGGCTCCCCGACGCGATGGAGGGCCCGACCCCCGTCTCGGCGCTGATCCACGCCGCGACGATGGTCACCGCCGGCGTGTACCTCGTCGCGCGCTGCTCGCCGCTGTGGTCGGCCTCGCCCGACGCGCAGGAGCTGGTCGGCGTGATCGGCGGCCTCACGGCGCTCGCGGGTGCGGTCCTCGGCTGCGCGCAGTGGGACATCAAACGCATCCTGGCCTACTCGACCATGTCGCAAATCGGCTACATGATCATGGGCGTCGGCGTCGGCGCGTACGATGCGGGCGTCTTTCACTTCCTCACCCACGCGTTCTTCAAGGCGCAGCTCTTCCTCGGCTCGGGGATCATCATCCACGCGCTGGCGAACGAGCAGGACGTGCGCCGCATGGGCGGGCTGCGCACGCGGATGCCGTTCGCGTTCGTCGCGATGCTGGTCGGCGTGCTCGCGATCTGCGGCATCCCGGGCCTCAGCGGCTATTTCTCGAAGGACGCCGTCGTCTACGGCGCGCTCGAGACCGGCCACCCGTGGCTCTACGCGGTCGGCGTGTTGACCGCCGGGATCACCGCGTACTACATGTTCCGGCTGCTGTTCGTCACGTTCTTCGGCGCGTACCGCGGCGAAATCGACCCGAGCGACTTGGGCATCCGCCATCCCGAGCTCGCCGGCGTCGCGCCGGCGTCGCCCGCGGCCGCGGCGCACTCCGGCCACCATCCGGAGGAAGAAGAGCCGCACCATCACGCGCCGTCGTGGATCATGTCCGTCCCCGTCGGGATCCTGATCGTGCCGACCGTGCTCGCCGGCTGGCTCGGCTTCGGCGGCGAGGGTTCGCCGTGGAAGCGGTTCTGGGGCGACTTCTTCGTGCGCCCGGCCGAAGGCGCGGCGGCCGCGCCGGCGTTCTCCGAGCTCGTCTCGACGGTGATCGTGCTCGTCGTCGTGGCGATCGGGTTCGCGATCGCGTACTGGCGCTACGCGGCGCCGCAGGCGCTACGCGACGCGGTCGCGCGTCTGCGCGGCGAGACGATCCGGATGCCGGGCGTGCTCGTGAACGCGTACTACTTCGATGCCGCGTACGAGGCGCTGTTCGTTCGCCCGGCCGCGGCGGTCGGCACCTGGATCGACCGCTTCGTAGATCCGCACCTGATCGACGCCGGCGTGCGCGAGGCCGCCTGGAGCTCGCAGTGGCTCGGGCATCTGTTCCGCAGCTTCCAGACCGGGCTGGTGCGCGCGTACGCGCTCTCGATCGTCTTCGGCGTCGTCTGCATCGTCGCGTACTACGCGATCGCGTTCGCCTTCAACGGAGGTGCGCGATGAACGCCGCCGCGCTGGTCGTCGTCCCGATCGTCGCGGGGCTGCTGCTGTACTTCGTCCCGCGCAAGCAGTCGCGCGTCGCGACGGGCCTCGCCGCGACGCTCGCCGCGCTGGCGTTCCTCCTCGCCGCCGCCGATCCGCACGCGGGCGATCTCTCGCTGCGCTGGCTCTCGCGCCCGTTCACCGCGGCCTTCCACGTCGGCTACGGCCCGGTCTCGTACTGGCTGGTGCTGCTGCTCGCGCTCTGCACGTTCGGCGCCGCGCTCTCGATCCGCGGGAACCGCTCGCGCGACACGGCGGCGCAGCTCCTGGTGCTGCAGGGCGCGATGAACGGCGTCTTCCTCGCCAAGGACGTGCTGCTCTTCGCGCTGTTCTGGGATCTGATGCTGATCCCGGTCTTCCTGGTGCTCGTCTCCTCGACGCCGCACCCGCGCGTCGCGTGGAAGTACCTGATCTACAACCTGACCGGCGGGCTCGCGCTGCTGCTCGCGACCGCCGCGTTCGGCGTCGTCGCGGGGTCGACCGACGTGATCGGGAACGCGGCCGCGCAGGCCGGGATCGGCGCGAGCTGGGGGCTCTGGATCTTCGCCGGGTTCGCGTTCGCGTTCTTGGTGAAGACGCCGGTCTTCCCGTTCCACACCTGGATGCCGGACACGTACGCCGAGCTGCCGCCGCCGTTCGCCGCGGTCGTCTCGGCGGTGCAGTCGAAGGCCGGGCTGTACGGCTTCCTGGTGATCGGCGTGCCGTTTCTCGCGCCCGAGACGGCGCAATCGCAGACGCTGATGATGGTGCTCGGCGCGATCGCGCTGATCTACGGAGCGCTCGCGGCGCTCGCGCAGCGCGACACCAAGCGCGTCGTCGCGTACAGCTCGCTCTCGCACCTGGGATTGATCCTGATCGCGATCTTCAGCGGCTCGGCGCTCGCGATCCAAGGCGCGGTCGTCTACATGGTCGCGCACGGTCTGTTCAGCGCGGTGCTGTTCCTGGTGCTCGGCGGCGTCGAGCAGCGCGAGGAGACGCGCGACCTCACCCGGCTCGGCGGCCTGGGCGCCCGCAATCCGAAGCTCGCCGGAGCGCTCACGCTCGGCGCGCTCGCCGCGCTCGGCCTCCCCGGCCTGGCGGGATTCAGCGGCGAGATCCTGATCCTCACCGGCGTCTTCAAGGCGGGTTTCGTCTGGCCCGCGATCGTCGCGCTGGTCGCGATCGTGCTGGCGTCGGCGTACATGCTGCGCCTGCTGCAAGACAGCATGAACGGTCCCGAGGTGCCCGATCTCCCGGAACGCCGCGACATGACGTGGACCGAGGGCATCGCGATCGCCCCGCTCGTCGCCGGCTTCGTGCTGCTGGGCGTGAACCCGGGCCTCATCACCTCGATCGTCGCGGAGGTCTCGCGTGTCGCCGGCTCTCGGTAATCTTCCGGCGAACGCCGACTACGCCGCGCTGCTGCCGGCGTTCGTCGTCGCGATCGTTCCGCTGCTGGTGCTCTTCCTGGATCTGTTCTTCCGGCAGAGCGGTCCGGCGCGGCGGGGGATCGCGGTCGGGATCGCGATCGTCGGCCTGCTCGCCGCCGGCTTCCTCGCCGCCGAGCAGTACCCGCGCGACTACGCGGCGTTCGGCGGCGCGTTCGTGCAGGGCGGGTTCTCGATCGTCTTCAGCGAGATCGTCGTGATCGCGGCGATCGCGACGCTGATGCTCTCGGCCGGCGTCGGGCGCGACGACCAGGTCGCCGGAACGACGGCGCTCGTGCTGTGGAGCGCGAGCGGCGCGATGCTGATGGCCGGCGCGGCGAACCTGATGATCGTCTTCCTCGGCCTGGAGCTGCTCTCGCTGGCGCTGTACTGCCTGTGCGCGATCTCGGCGCGCCGCACCGCGCGCGAGTCGGCGCTGAAGTACCTGATCCTCAGCTCGATGGCCTCGGGATTCTTGCTGTACGGCTCGGCGCTGCTGTTCGGCGCGACCGGCTCGGTGCAGTTCGCCGCGATCGCGGTCGCGCCGGTGACGCCGCTGCTCGCGCTCGGCGCGGGGCTGTTCCTGGTCGGCATCGCGTTCAAGCTGAGCCTCGTCCCGTTCCACGCCTGGACGCCGGACGTCTACGAAGGCGCGCCGCTCCCGGTCACCGCGTTCATGTCGGTCGCGACGAAAGCCGGGACGCTCGCGGTGCTCGCGCGCTTCGCGTACGCGGCGCTGCCGTCCGATCACCGGACCGCGATCCTGGCGCCGATCTGGGTGCTGGCCGCGTTCTCGATGCTGGTCGGCAACCTCGGTGCGCTCGCGCAGACCGACATGAAGCGGCTGCTCGCGTACTCGGGGATCGCGCAGGTCGGCTACATCGTCGTCGCGCTCGCCGGGACGACCGCGCTCGGGCTGCGCTACGCGCTGCTCTACCTCGCGGGCTACACGTTCATGAACCTCGGCGCGTTCGCGGTCGTCGCGCTGATGTCGCGCGACGGCGACGCGGTCGTCGGGCTGCCGCGCTTCGCGGGGCTCGCGTACCGCCGTCCGTGGCTCGCCGCCGCGATGACGTTCTTCCTGATCGGCCTCGCCGGGCTGCCGCCGACGATCGGGTTCACCGGGAAGATCCTGATCCTCGCCGCGAGCGTCGGCGCGGGCTACGCCTGGCTCGGCGGCGTGCTGATCGTGGGCACGGCGATCTCCGCGTACGTCTACTTCAAGATCGTGCGCGTCATGTTCGTCCACGCCGACCCGAAGCACGTCCGCGACGAGCGCTCGCGCAACGCGCTGCCGTGGGTCGCGGTCGCGGTCTGCGCCGTCGCGACGTTCGTCCTCGGGATCGTCCCGCTGACGCCCTCGAACGTGCTCCCGCTGGTGAAATGACGCGCCTGCGCGACGCGCGCGCCGGGGACGCCGAGTTCGTCGCCGGCCTCGCGCCGCGCTTCGTCGAGCACGGCGTCGCCGACGGCCACGACCCGCAGACGGTGATCGACGGGACGCGGCGCGTGCTGCGCGAGGCGCTGCGCCGCCCGCAGCCCGGCGACGTCTTCCTGATCGCGGAGGACGAGCGCGGCGAGCCGGCCGGCTTCGTCTACACGGTGACGCACCGCGACTTCTTCACCGGCGAGCGCTACGCGCACGTCTCGGAGATCGCCGTCACGAGCAGCGGCGCCGGCGTCGGCGGCGCGCTGATGGACGCGGTCGAGACCTGGGCGCGCGAGCGCGGCTACCGCATGATCTCGCTGAACGTCGTCGACGAGAACGCGGCCGGGCAGCGGTTCTACGAGCGCCGCGGCTACGCGCTCGGCCACCGCCACTACGTCAAACGGCTGTGACGCGCCGCTTTCCCGCGGCGAGCGCGAGTTCGGCGATCTCGGTCGTGACCGGGTCGTCGGGGTTCAGCAGCCGCTCGACCAGCGTGAAGTGGTTGTCGTCGGTCGGCGCGTACGACGTGTCGCAGTCGTAGGCGCGCCAGGCGTCGGTCAGGTCGCGGGCCTGGTGGTGGAAGTCCATGCTCTCGCGCGAGCCCGTCCGCGCCAGCACCGTGGTCGGTGCGGCCGGTGCGAGCAGAGCCGGACTGAGCGCCGCGGCGCGCGCGTCGTCGAGCTGCAGCCACTCCTGCACGAACGTGTCGATCAGCGGGCGCAGGTCGTGCAGCCCGCTCAGCGTCGCGACCGCCGAGACCGGCGCGTCGACCGCGCACATCGCGGCGAGCTGCCCGCCGGCCGAGTGGCCCGCGACGACGATCCGGGTCGCGTCGGCGCCGCGCTCGTGCGCGTGCGCGCGCAGCCACGCGACGGAGCGCCGCGCCTGCGCGACGATCTCCTCGAGCCGCGCCGCCGGAGCGAGCGAGTAGTTGACGATCGCGGTCGCGATCCCGTGCCCCGCGAACCCGCGCGCGACGAAGGTGTGGTCGTCCTTGTGCAAGCGCCGCCAGTAGCCGCCGTGGAAGAAGACGACCAGCGGCGCGCCGGTGTGCGGGACGACGAGGTCGAGCGTCTCGTCGTGACCGGGCCCGTACTGCAGGTTGCGCGCGTGCAGCGTCTGCGCGCGCACCTCGTCGCTCCACGCGCGCCAGCGCGCGAAGATCGGCATCACGTCGGGGACGGTCGCCGCCGTGTCGTACGGGTCGGCGAGCCTCACTGCGTGGTTCGGAATTGGAGGAAGTCCACTTTCCCGGCTGCGTTCCACGCGATTGCCTCCTCGACGACGGGCGGTTTCTCGAACTCGACGCGAAAGACGTACAGCGTCAGCGCGCCTTGCGTGATCTTGCGGACCTGCGTGAAGCTCTTCACGGCGCCGAGCGCCTTGAGGGACGTCGAGACCTCGGCGAGGCTCGCGTCGGTCATGCGCGCGGCCATGTCGGCGGTGTAGTGGGTGCGGTCGATCTTCCCGCTGCGGTTCGCCTCGAACTCGGCCCGCGCGCGCGCCGCGACCTCGGGCGAGGGCGTCGAGGCGACCGCCGGACGCGGCGGCGCCTCGTCGGCGGCGGGCGACGGAGCCGCCGTGGCGGCGGGGCTCGGCTCGGCCTCGGCCCGCGCGAAGACGCGGCTTCCGCTCACGCCGGGCGGCGGCGCCGGCACTGGGGCGGCCGCAAGCAACGGGGCGGCCAGTCCGGCCGAAAGCATCCCGCTGAGCACGCGCCGCACGACCATCGGCGGCCCCTTCCACCCTGGAACGACGGAGCCCCCCGTCTTCACGGAGGGCTCAGATTCGCGCTAGTCCAGGGTCACGGATGCGTCATGTTGGCGGGGACCACGAACGTGTCGAAGTCCTCGCTGCTGACGTAGCCGAGGCTCAGCGCCGCGTCCTTGAGCGTCGAGCCCTCGTGGTGCGCCTTCTTCGCGATCTCGGCGGCCTTGTCGTAGCCGATCTTCGGCGTGAGCGCGGTCAC
>DATHLL010000425.1:0-2803 GCA_035488195.1 Candidatus Elarobacter sp.
GCGGACGGAGCACCCGAAGGATATGCGTTCGCCTTCCACACGCTGCCGTCGGAGAACGCGGCCTGCATCGCGAAGCACACGAGCCGGCGCGTCTCCGCGCCGGTCTGTCCGCCGAACGGCGTGACGTCGATGCGCGCACCGGCCGTGTACGTTCCGGTCGAGAGGCCGTTATAGACGTGCCGCTCGCCGAGCGCGTCGAAGAACGCGAAGCCCATCCGCACCGCGGTCGCGGTGCGCGGGCCGACGTCCTCGAACGAGCCCTGGACCGTGAAGTTCTGACCGTTTCGCATCGGGTAGATCTCTCCGGAGCAGCCGACGATCCGGATCGGCGCGTCCGGTTGCGCCATGATCGAGGCATCGAGGTCTTTCGCGGCCGCCGGAGCGGTCAGACATGCCGAAAGGAACGCGGCCAACAGCACCCGTTTCATGGGCGTTTCTTCGTTTCGCGGCCCGCCTTCCCGCTTGGTTGCCCTTCAGCTCACCGCGGCGGCAGGCGTTCTGGCGTGTAAATCTTCGGTGTACGCCGCCGCGATCAGCGGCGCGTAGCGCTGCTCGACGACGCGGCGCTTCACCTTGAGCGTCGGCGAGAGCTCGCCGTCTTCGATCGTCAGATCGCGCGGGAGGATCGCGACGCGGTGGACCTGCTCGTACTTCGCGAGATCGGCGGTGTGCGCTTCGACTTCGCGGATCATCAGCGCGCGGACGCGCGGGTCGTTCGCGAGGTCCGCGGTCGGCGTCTCCTTCGCGATCTCCAGCTTCGCGCGCACGAGGTCCCAGTTCGGCGCGACGAGCGCGGACGGGTGCGGCATGTTGTCACCGAACGCCATGACCTGCCCGATGTAGATCGAGCGCTTGATCGCGGACTCGATCCGCGACGGCGAGATCCACTTCCCGCCGCTGCTCTTGAAGAGCTCTTTCTTGCGGTCGGTGATCGTCAGACGGCCGTGCGCGTCGAGCGTCCCGATGTCGCCGGTCTGGAACCAGCCGTCCGGCGTGAACGGCTGCTCGTCGGGCGGGAGCTTGTAGTAGCCGAGCATCACGTTCGGGCCTTTGACCAGGATCTCGCCGTCGCCGGCGATCTTCACCTCGACGCCGTCCACCGTGGGGCCGACCGTGCCGAGCACGTTGTCCTCGGGCCGGTTCACCGTGATCACCGGCGAGGTCTCGGTGAGCCCGTAGCCTTCGAGGACTTGCAAGCCCATCGCCGTGATCGTCAGCGCGGTGTCGCGGTGCAGCGGCGCGCTGCCGCTCACGAAGTACTTCAGCCGGTCGAGCCCGAGCGTCTTCGGGATCTTGCTCAGCACGAGCCGTTTCGCGAGCGCGTGCCGCACGCGCAGGGAGAGCGTGAGCCCGCCGTCGCGCACGGCGCGCTCGTAGTCGGTCCCGACCGCGAGCGCCCACGGTACGAGCTTCGCTTTGAGCCCGCCGCCGGCGCGCGCGTTGCCGATGATCCCCGCGATCAGCCGCTCGAAGATTCGGGGGACGAACGCGACGTACGTCGGCCGGACCGCGCGGATGTCGTCCATCAGGTGCTCGGGCGTCGTGACGTAGTGGTGCAGGCCGTTGTAGAGATAGCCGAGCGCGTTGGTGTGCTCGTAGATGTGCGCGAACGGGAGCACCGAGAGCCCGATCTCGCCGCCGGCGAGCGCGCTGTCGCGCGGGTCGAACGCGCTCGTCACGTCGGAGACCACGTTGCGGTGCGAGAGCATCACGCCTTTGGGCTGCCCGGTCGTCCCCGAGGTGTAAATCAGGACGGCGAGCTCGTTCTCGCCGGTCCCGTCGGTGTACGAGCGCAGCAGCGCGTCGTCGCCGGCCTGGCCTTCTCCGGCTCGGACGAGCGCCTCGAGCGTCTCCTCGCCCCCACCGGCCAGGGCGAAGACGGGCGGGGCGTTCGGCACCGCGGCGCGGAGCTGCGCCGCGCGCGCGGCGTCGTCGACGAAGAGCAGCTTCGCCTCGCTGTCGGCCAGGATGAAGGCGACCTGGTCGTCGGCGGTGGTCGCGAACATCGGGACGACGACCGCGCCGGCGTAGAGGATCCCGAAGTCCGCGACCAGCCAGTCCACCGCGTTGTTCGCGAGCAGCGCGACCCGGTCGCCCCGGGTGATCCCCCGGGCGCGCAGGGCATGCGCCAGGGCGGCCGCCCGCCGGTGGACCTCGGTCGAGCTCAGGGCGACCGTCCGGCCGCCGCGGCGCTCCGCCAGCGCTTCGGGACGCGGCGCGGCGAGGTGCTCGGCGATGAAGGCGGAGAGGGTCATGCGGACCTCTTGACGGGTTAGCTGTAACCTATTATGAATAACATATGGCAGCGCGGTCAAGGGCGGAGGCCCAGACCCCGGCCGAGGCGGAGGCCGAGGCCCAGGCGTTCCCCACCGAGCTCTGGGGCGACCGCGTCTTCACGGGCGAGGTCAGGACGAAGACGGTGTTTCCCGCGCTGGTCCTCCAGATGCTCCACGTCCGCCCCGACAGCGGCTACGGCCTCATGCAGCGCATCAGCGAATTGGGCGGCATCTTCCCGGTGAACCCGAATACGATCTACCCGCTGCTGCGGCGGCTCGAGGAGCGCGGTTTCATCCGCGGCGAGCTCGACGAGTCGACGAAGCGCGGCACCACGCTGTACCACATCACCGGCGCCGGCGAAGAACGGCTCGACACCATCAAGGCGAACTTCAAGCCTTACCTCACAAACCTCATCGCGGCGATGCAGCGGCTGCGCCGCGACCTGTACGGAGAGACGTCATGAGCACCTACCGCGCACCGTTGCGCGACATGCAGTTCGTCCTGCGCGAGCTCGCGGGCGTCGAGG
>DATHLL010000426.1:0-4923 GCA_035488195.1 Candidatus Elarobacter sp.
CGCGACGAAGTACGAGAGCAGGTTGGGATCGGAGATGTTGTTGACCTCCATCTCCATCTCGCGCGGCGCCTGCGGCAGATAGCCGAGCAGCTTCTGGAACAGCGAGCCCAGGTTGCGCTGCATCGCGACGAGCTGATCGCCGTCCTTGGTGACGTCGGGGAGCTCGGTGTACGTCCCGGCCAGATACGGCTCGGTCGCGACGAACTGGTCGATGCGGAACACGGGGCCGCCGGCGACGATGCAGCGCAGCGTGCCGTCGGGGACCTTCAGCATCTTCTGGATCGTCCCGATCGTGCCGACGCGGCGCAGATCGTCCGGACCGGGATCTTCGGTGTCCTTGTCCTTGAGCGCGACGAGACCGATCTGCTTCCCTTCGCGCAGCGCCTCCTCGACGAGCTGGATACCGGGGCGCTTCACCACGGCGAGCGGGATCACGGTGTTGGGGAACAGCACCGCGTCCTGGAGGGGGAGGATGCCGAGGATCTCGGGCGCCTTGTCGGCCTTGGGCATTACGAAGAAGTCCTTCTGACCGTCATGCGGATCTCGGTCCGCACGATCGGATATTGGTTCGATTGCGCGAGCGGGAGACGGATCGTCAGGATCCCGTCGCGGTAGAGCGCCGACGCACCGTCCTCGCGGACGGCGACCGGCAGCCGGATCCGTTTCTGGAACTGGCCGTACTGGATCTCTTTGCGAAGCAGCGAGGCTTCGCGCGAGACGTCGCGCGGCGCGCGCACGCCCGCGATGGTGAGATAGTCGTCGCCGACCGCCACCTGCAGCGAGTCGGCTTCGGCGCCGGCGAGCTCGACGTGGACGACGATCGTCGCGTCGCGCTCGTCGAGATACACGTCGGCGTTCGGCTCGAAGCGGCCGTGCGCACCGCGCGGTGCGAACATGCGCTCGAACTCCAGAAGCTCGTCGTCGCGGTGTCTCACGCGCGCTCGATCCGTTTCATTAGCACTCACTCCAACACACTGCTAGGCGCCCGGGTTGCCGCTTCCGTCGCATCTCCCCTCCATCCACACCGTCCACAAGGGCGTGTGTAAAGTAATGTTCCGTTAATTCTAGCAAGCGCACGTGTGATCGGCAGCGGCGGGGGCCGACCGGAGGACGACGAAAGTCGGTCCGGCATCGCCTCCGCACTGCTTACGAGACGCATGGACACGACGCTTTCCAACCAGGCTTCCGCCGGCGCGGACCTGATCCGCACCTCGCTGGTCGACCGCGTCTGGGCGGCTCGGCCGGCGATCATCTCGCTGGTCGCCCCGGCCGGCTTCGGGAAGTCGACCTTCGTGCGGCAGTTGCTGGCGGGCGCGGCGTCGTCGGCGGTCTGCGACTGCCGCGGCGTCGGCTCCGACGTCGACCTGGCGCGGCGGCTCCTCCCCGCGCTCGCCGACGAGACCCCGGAGCGCAGCAACAGCCTCTCGCAGAGCGAGACGATGCTCGGCGACGGGCACGGCTCCTCGGCCGACCGGGTCGGCGTCGCGCTGGCCGCGTGGCGGACGCGGACGCAGCCCTCGACGTTCGTCTTCGAGAACACCGAGGACGCGATCGCGGACCCCGGCGCGCGCGACTTCCTCGCCAAGCTGCTCGGCAGCCGGCCGGAGGCCCGGACGATCGTCGTGTGCTCGCGCGAGTCGCTGCGGATGCACCTCTCGCGCTTCGCCGCGCCGCACCAGATCCTGACCCTGCGGGCCACCGACCTGGCATTCACGGCCGAGGAGATCCGCGCGATCTTCGCCCCGACCGGCGCGAGCGAGGAGGCGGTCCGGCGCGTCGCGGCGATCTCGGCCGGCTGGCCGATCGCGGTGCTGCTGCTCGCACGGTTCGCGCACGAGCGCCGGCTCGAGACGCTCCTCGACAAGCTCGACGACGTCGCGTACGAGGAGCTGCACGAGTACCTCGCCGATCAGGTGCTCGGCGACGCGCCGCGCGCGGTGATCGACGGGATCCTCGCCTGCGCGGCGATCCCGAACCCGGCCGAGCGCGATCTGCGGCTCGCGCTCGGCGACGGCGAGGCGTTCGAGACGTTCCTCACGTTCACCAAGACCTCGCCGTTCGTGACGCGCAACGCCGACGAGACGTTCGCGGTGCACCCGCTGGTCGCGAGCACGCTGCTCGAGCGCCATCCGGCGCGGGTCGACGCGCTGCTCGCGCCGGCGGCGCTGGCCTATGCGCAGGCCGACGAGTTCCAGCGCTCGGCGGAGATCCAGCTCGCGCGCGGCGACCAGCAGGCCGCCGCCGACGTGCTCGAGCGGATCGAGATCCTCGACGACGAGCTGCCGCCGCCGATCGCGTACTCGCGCGTCGTCGCCTCGCTCGACCGCGCGGTCGTCCTGCGCTGCCCCCGGCTGTGGTCGGTCACCGCGCTGATGCGCACGTTCACCGTCGACTCGCGGCTGCTGCTCGACGAGGTCGAGTCGGTCTGGGCGCGGCTCCCCGCCGACGCCGACGCGCAGATGCGCATCTACCTGTACGTGTTCCGCGTGCTGATGCGCAGCTACGTCGGCGAGTTCGAGAGCGCGCTCGCGCTGGTCGACGAGTTCCGCGCGAAGATCGCCGCGCCCGACATCCCGGTGACACGCATCCACGCGTACCTGCTGTTCCTGCGCTCGCTGATGACGGCGCGGCTCGGGCGCACCAAAGAAGCCGAGCGGGATCTCGAAGCGGCGTGGCCGTTCCTGACCGAGACCAGCTTCATGGCCGGCGGCGTGCTGGTCACGCTCGGCGCCGACGTCGCGCGCGTGCGCGGCGACCGCGCGACCGAGCGCGAGCGGCTCGAGCGCGCGATCGAGATCGGCCACAAGACCGGCTTCAGCAACTTCATCGCGTTCTACGAGGCGGAGGCGACGTTCGGCGCCTGGCTCGCCGGCGACGACTCCGACTTCATGCAGCACGCGTTCGCGCTCGAGAGCGAGGTGAACCGCGAAGGGGTGCGCGGGTTCGCGTTCTTCTCGGCGTGCGCGCGCGGCCACGTCGTCGAGCCGCAGCAGGCCGACCACGCGAAGTGGGTCGCGTGCGGCTACCTGATCGCGGCGGTGAACGCCGAGGACGAAGGGACCGCGCTGCGCTACGCCGACATGGCGCGCGAGGCGGGCGCGAGCAGCAAATCTCCGTTCGGGCAGGTGCTCGCGGCGCTCGCCGTCGCGGAGCTCAACCCCGCGCGCCGGCGCGCGCTGCGCGCGGAAGCGGCCTCGATCGCGAGCCGGATCGACGCCGCGGAGCTGCACGAGGCGATCGAGGCGATCGGCCGCGGCGAGAACGCGGGTTTCCTCGAGGCGTTCCTGCGGCGGTACCGCCGCGACGCCGGCACCGAGGCGCCGCGCTCGGGGATCTGCGTCGAGCTGGTCGCCGGGCGCGTCCTGCGCGACGGCGAGCCGATCACGCTCGCCGAGCGCGAGCACGCGCTGCTGGCGGCGGTCGCGATGCGCCCCGAGGCGCTCTCGCGCGACCGGCTGACCGACATGCTGTGGCCGGACTTGAGCGACAACGCGGCGCGCAACGCGTTCCACGTCTGCCTGCACCGGCTCAAGGCGCGCGTCGGCGACGAGAACGTCGTCGTCCGCACGCGCGAAGGCTATCGCCTCGGCAGCGAGGTGCGCGTCGACCTGTGGGAGATCGACCGCGCGCTCGCGACGCTGCGCACCGACGGCCCGCTCGACGCGCGCCGGCTCGCCGGGATGCGCGACGTCAACGAGAAGCTGCGCGCGACGCGGCCGCCGAAGTTCGAGGCCTGGGAGTGGTTCGAGCCGATCGAGCGGCATCTGCGCGAGCTGCGCTGCGAGGTCGCGCAGGCGCTCGCGAAGCACGCGCTCGACGAAGGCCGCCCGCAGGACGCGCTCGCGCTCTGCCACGAGATGATCGCGTACGACCCGTGCGACGAGCCGGCCCGCGAGATCGCGATCAAAGCGTATCTCGCGAGCGGCGACCGCGCCGCGGCGCTGCGCCACTTCCGCCAGTACCGCGACGTGCTGGAGAACGAGCTGCAATGCGAGCCGTCGGAGTCGCTAGCGGAGCTCGTCGGCGCGAACGCCTAGGAGGTGGATTCAATCGGGTTTCATGCCGTGTCTTGACGGAGGTGGAACGTGAACTTGGCGATCTTGCTCTGGATTGCAGTCGGCTCTGCGCTGTTCGGTTTCGTCTTCCTCGCTCTACCGGCATATCTCAATTGGCGTCATCCGATTCCCGATCGCGGCGACGTCGACAAGCAAAAGACACGTCTTGAAACGGAAGATCTCCGTTATGGGTGGATGCGGACGCTCGGTACGGCGGTGCTGACGGCTTCGGTCGCGGTCGGAGGCTGGTACTTGCAGCAAGACGCCGCCCGTCAGGATCTGAACGCGCGAGAAAAGATTGCTGCTAATGACCGAGCGCAACGTGATGCACTGGCCGATCGTGATACCCTAGCACGCTACGTCGGTGACCTAGGCGACGCAAACGCCGGCAGACGGCTCGCGGCCGTCTCGTATGTCGGACAGAAATACATCGAAAGCGGCGATTCTTCCCGGCGTCTCATCGACGTTCTGATCTATCGTTTTTCTACCGAAGCCGACCCGCGCATACAGGATTACATCGGCCAAACGATCTATCGTCTCCCAAGCGAGAACCCGAAGCTCCGCGATGACGTGATCGCGGCGGTCGTCGAAGCGAACAGGCAGGTAGCTCGGGGCTATGCCCGCGCGATCGGGACGGTGGTCGGCGAATCGTTAGGAGCAAAAGCCGCATCTCGCGATCGTTCGAATCCGTTTACGAATCTCTATGGCCTTCCACCTGATGATCGGGACGTGCTCGATACCGTCGTCTCGTCGGTGAACGATGCGACCGCGCCGTCGAACGCGACGCTCATCGACAACGCCGCCGCGACGCCCGTATCTCTTCAGTTCAACACCGGACTACTACCCAGCCAGGGTGCGGGGGAGATAT
>DATHLL010000427.1:0-5221 GCA_035488195.1 Candidatus Elarobacter sp.
GCGCTCGTCGCCCTGCGCGTCGAGGAACCCGCGCACCACGAAGGTGCCGGTCGGCCGCAACGCCAGCGCACGTGACAGCCGGATCGTCCCGGTCCCGTCGCGCAGCCGCGGCGTCCCGCCGTCGACGTACGGTTCGCCGGCGATCGTGATGACCGTGCCCGGCCGCAGCGCGAGGGCACGCGCGATCGTGTCGGGCACGTCGAAGGCGATCGGCTTGTCGACGACGAGCCCGAAGTTCGTCCCTAGCATCGCGACGCGCACCGTGTAGCGTCCGGGCGCGAGCGCGCGCCGGTCGTCGGTGGTGGAGTCGACGATCATCTGGGCGAGCCGCAGCGGTCCGGGCGGAACGTCGAGCTGGCGCGTGATCGGGATCGGCTTGTGGCCGGTCACCGACGACCAGACCGGCGTCTCGTCGCGCAGCACGTCGACGCGGAACAAATCGGCGGTCGGGAAGCGCAGGCGCACGGTGCGGCCGGTCGGGTTGTGCAGCGCGATCGCCACGGTGAACGGTGCCAGCAGCGCGGTCCCTTCGCGGTCGAGCATCACGTCGGCCCAGACGCCGCGCGGCGAGGCCGACGGCACCGGGCGCGGGGCCGCCGACGCGGCGGCGAGCGCGGCGAGCAGCGCGGCGCGCGTCATCCGGCCGGCTCCGGCGGGGCGGCGGAGAGGCGGGCGAACGGAAACGCGCGCGGCTGCACCAGGACCACCGTCTTGTGCGCGACGCGCAGAAGTCCCACGTCGGCGAGCACCGCCAGCTCCTTGGTGAGCGTCTCGCGGCTGGTCCCGATCAGGTCGGCCAGGTCCTTGTGGGTCAGGTTGATCCCGATCCGCACCCCGCCGCCCGGCTCGGGGACGCCGTGCTCCGCGGCCAGCCGGCCCAGCGCGTCGACCAGCCGCCCGGGGACGCTTTTCCCCATCAGCTCGGCCAGCTCGTGCTCGGCGGCGGCGAGCCGGCGCGCGACGCCGCGCGCGAAGGCGCGGGCGAGCGCGGGATCGCGTTCCAGCGCGGCCTCGAACGCGGCGGCCGGGAGCGCGTCGGCCTCGACCGGCTCGATCGCGATCGCGCTGGTGGTCCGGAGCCCCTCGCCCGGGACGGTCAACTCCCCGAAGACGTCGCCGGCGACGCGGATCCCGACGATCGTCTCGGCGCCGCCGGCGCCGGTGCGCACGATCTTCACCCGCCCGCTGCGGAGGAACCAGACCCGGTCGGGCGGATCGCCCGGGAGATACGCCGGCTCGCCGCGCGCCAGGCGGACGCGCTTCGCGCCGGCGAGCAGCGCGGCGCGGCGCGCCGGCTCGAGGTCGCCGACGTTCATCGCCCGTTGCGCAGGACCCGGCCGGGGCGCGCGCCGGTCTGCGCGCCCTCGCGCAGCACCGCGCGCCCGTTCACGTAGACGTCGCGGATCCCGTCGGGCGGCGCGAACGGCTGCTCGTACGTCGCGCGGTCGATCACGCGCGCGTCGTCGAAGACGACCAGATCGGCGTGCATCCCCGGTGCGATCGTGCCGCGGTCGCGCAGCCCGAACTGCCGCGCGGGGAGCGAGGTCATCCGCCGCACCGCCTCGGCGGCGTCGAAGACGCGCCGCTGCCGCACGTACCGCCCGAACACGCGTGGAAACGTTCCGTACGTGCGCGGGTGCGGAACGCCGCGCGCGGTGATCCCGGCGAACGCGCGCGCCGACGCGTCGCTCCCGACGGTGCAGAACTCCGCGCTCAGCACCGTCGCGACGTCGTCCTCGCTCATCGAGAAGAACACCGACTCCACGCGCATCCGTTCTTCCTCGAGCAGCCGGATCACCGCGCGCGGCGGCGTGACGTTCCAGCCGCGCGCGATCGCGTCGACGCGCATCCCGGCGAGCTCGGCGTTGCGCTCGCTCCCGGTGCCGGTGATCATGATCGTGTCCCAGCCGTCGCCGCCGAGCGCGGGATCGCGCGCGAGCTCCATCGCGAGCGCGATCGCCGTCGCCTGCTCGGGATCGCGCAGCCGTTCCAGCGCGGCCTCGTCGCCGCCGTCGCGCGCGCTCTTCGGCAGCACCGTCGCGAGCTCGGTCCACGACGCGACGTACGGATACGCGTCGCACATGACCTCGAGGCCGTGTGCGCGCGCGCGGTCGATCGCGGCCAGCGTGCGGTGCACCTTGCCCCAGTTCTTCTTTCCGGCGGCCTTGTGGTGCGAGCACTGCACGGCGACCTCCGCGCGCTCGCCGACGGCGAGCGCTTCGGCGATCGCACTCTCCAGCTCGTCGCCTTCGTTGCGCACGTGCGAGGCGCAGAGCGGCGCGCCCGCGTCGCGCGCGGCCTGCGCGCACGCGACGAGCTCGTCGAGGTCGGCATAGCGCCCCGGCTCGTAGATCAGCCCGCTCGATACGCCGAGCGCGCCCTCTTCGACCGCGCCGCGCACCAGCCGGCTCTGCGCGACCAGCTCGTCGCGCTCGAGCCGGCGCGCGGCGGGCCCCGCGACGCACGCGCGCGTCGTGCCGAGCCCGACCAGCGAGGCGACGTTCAGCGCGACGCCTTCGCGCTCGACCAGCGTGAAGAACGCGTCGAACGACGTCCACTGCACGTCGAGCGCGTAGCCGCGCGCCTGCGCGCGCTTCTTGGTCAGCGCGGTACCGTACAAGGGCGCGACCGAGGTGCCGCAGTTGCCGGCGATCTCGGTCGTGACGCCCTGCCGGATTTTCCCCTCGCAGGACGGGTTTACGAGCCAGAGCTCGTCGGTATGTGAATGAACGTCGATGAAACCTGGCGCGAGCGCCAGACCGTCGCACACGACGCGTTCGTGCGCGTCGCGGCCGGAGAGGTCCCCGATCGCGACGACTCTGCCGTCCGCGACGGCGACGTCGGTGACGAACGGCGCGGAGCCGGAACCGTCGTAGACCCGGGGCCTCTCGAAGATCGTCCAGAGCACCGTTTAACCTAGCATTCGCTGGGTACGAGGCAGTCGGTGGGCCGACAGCTCAGGGAGACTATTTCCAACATGGCGAGCAACGACAACGTGACGACCACGGGCGGCGGTATGAGCGTTCGTGAAGCCGGGAAGCGCGGCGGCGATCGGGTGAAGGCCAAATACGGGTCCGAGTTCTACGAAGCCATCGGGCGCAAAGGCGGCGAGGCGACGAAGAGCAAGTACGGACCGTCGTTCTACGAAGAGATCGGCGCAAAAGGCGGCCAGAAGCTGAAACGTACCGCGAAAACGAGCGGCTGACGCATGCCCGACCCCAAGAAGCCCGCGGCTACCAAAGCGCGGACGGAAAAGGTCGACGGCGAGATGTCGGTTCGTGAGGCCGGGAAGAAGGGCGGCGACACCGTCCGCGACCGGTACGGTTCGGGGTTCTACGAAGAGATCGGGCGCAAGGGCGGACAAGCGACGCGCGAGCGCCACGGCGCGGAGTTCTACGAGTCGATCGGCCAAAAAGGCGGCAAGGTCGTCAAGGAAAAGTACGGGCCCAACTTCTACGAGCAGATCGGGCACAAGGGCGGTCAGAAGGTCAAGAAGCTGATCGCCGAGGCGAAGAAGAACTCGCACGAAGAGACTTAGCGGCACGCGCCGCCGCGCAGCAGCCGCCTGAACTCGGCCAGGATCGCGCGCGGCGCCGCCGCGCCGTCCGGCTGCAGCGCGAACACCAACCCGTGCGGCGTCGTCCACGCGACGCCGTGCGGATTCGCGTTTCCGCCGATCGCATGCACGTCGCGGCAGCTTCCTTCGCGCGGGAGCGGTTGGAACGCCGCGAGCGTCCCGCCGTTGCGCGGCCACTCCAGCAGTAGCCAGCCGTGCCCGCGCGGGCCGTACGCGTATCCGATCCCCTCGTTCGCCGAGATCTGCGCGCCGTGGAACGGCGGCAGCAGCGCGACCTCGTACGGCGCCGCGTCCGGGACGAACGGGCGGAACGCGATCGCGCGCTCGGCCGCGGCGCGGTCGGTCACGAAGCCGCGCGCGCCGAGCGCCGAGGGCGGCGAGTTCTGCGCGAACGGCATCTGCGCGATGAGGAGCGCGATCGCGGCGGCCTTCACTTCGTCCCTTTCAGCGGTCCCAGCGACACCGCGCCGGTGCGGAAGTTCACCGACGCGTTCGCGACGACGACCGTCGCGTTCCCCTCGGCGATCGTCGCGGTGTGCTCGAGCGTCAGCTCGTGCGTGAGTCCGTTGTAGTGCGCGCCCTTGGTGACGAACGTGCGCGTGCGCCCCGGGCCTTCCTGCTCGGTGAACCGCACGTCGCCGGCGATTTGAATGTCGTTCGTCGCCGTGTTCGCCGTGACGTCGTCGGCGGTCATCAGGACGTCGGGCTTGCCGTCGCGGTGCAGCCGCCCGTCGCGCACGTGCGGGATGCGGACGAACGAGCCGTCCGGGCTCATCGTGACGGTGTCGTAGTCGAGCGACCACGATCTGCCGTCGATCCGCTTCCCGTGCACGCTGCCGTGGATGAACGTGTTCGGCCCGGCGCCCTTTTGCACCACGATGTCGTTTCCGGCGCGGCCGATCTCGTATCCCACCCACGCCAGCAGCGCCAGGACCGCGATCGCCACCGGGATACGCCAGCTCACGCGCGCCTCCGCCTGCGCGCGCGCACGGCCGCTAGCCCTAACGGCACGACGACGATCAGCGCGCACGCGGCACCGACCGGGAGCGGGCCGATCCGCGCGTACGGTCCTGGCGCCGGCGCGCCGACGTCGCCGACCACGACGTCGGCGCCGCCGAGCGCGGTGCGCCGCGTCCATGTTCCGTCCGGCGCGACGATCCCGCTGATCCCGGTCGCCGCCGCGCGCAGCACCCAGCGGCCGGTCTCGACCGCGCGCAGCGTCGCCGCTTGCGCGTGCTCGTACGGCCCTTCGGTCGTCCCGAACCACGCGTCGTCGGTCGCGATCAGGAAGAGCTGCGGGTCGTCGCGCAGCCGGTCGTGCGCGAGGTCGCCGAACACCGACTCCCAGCAGATCAGCGCCGTCGCGCCCTTGTACGTCTCCGCCGCGTTCTTCCCCGGCCGGAAGCCGCCGATCTGATCGGCGTACGGGAGCTTGCGCAGCCACTCCGGCCCGGGCAGGTACTCCGCGAATGGGACGAGCTGCTCTTTGACGTACAGCGCCGAGAGGTCGTGCGCGTTCGCGCGCGGGTCGAAGATCATCAGCGCGTTCTCGAGGCGCGTCCCGTCGTCCCAGAACCCGCCGGCGTACAGCGTCGCGCCGACGCGCTGCGCGAGCGCCGCGAAGCGCGCGCGCAGCGCGGGATC
>DATHLL010000428.1:0-2315 GCA_035488195.1 Candidatus Elarobacter sp.
CAGCGCGAGCATGGTCGGACGCCGGCTGACGATCCCCGTCGACGGCGTCGGCGGATCGTGGATCGTCAAGCTGCCGACGAACGCGTGGCCGCGGCTGCCGGAGAACGAGCATGCGATGATGACGCTCGCCGCGCAGCTCGGTCTCGACGTGCCGCCGGTCGAGCTGCGCGAGATCGACACGATCGGCGGCCTGCCGGACGATCTCCCGGCGTTGCGGGACGACGAGCCGCGCGTCGTCTACGCCATCGCTCGGTTCGATCGCGGCGGCGGTGCGCGCATCCATGCCGAGGACTTCAACCAGATCGCCGATCAGCAGCCCGCGGAGAAGTACGAGAACAAGGCGTCACACTGGATCGCGAACGTCGTGGCGACGATCTGCCCTGAAGGAGACGTCGACGAACTCGTCCGCCGTCTGGTGTTCGGCGTCTGCATCGGCAACAACGACATGCACTTGAAGAACTGGGCGGTGGTCTATCCCGACGGGCGGAACGCCCGGCTGGCGCCCGTCTACGACTACGTCTGCACCCGGCGGTATTTCCCGACCGGTACGCTCGCGCTGACGATCGGCGAGGAGCGGCGGTTCGAGCGGATCGGCGAAGAGGCGTTGCGCCAATTCGCGCGGCGCGCCGAGATCTCGGTGAACAAGACGCTCGCGGTCGCGCGCGAGCTGGTCGCTGCGTTGCGCGAGCGCTGGCCGGCGTTCAAGGAGACGATCGCGGACGCGGCGCTCGTCGCCGCGCTCGAGCGGCATTTCGCCGAGGTTCCGCTGATGAAGGGCCGCTAGCCGGGTGCGAGTTCGCGCATCAGCGGCGGAATCTCCGCCGGAAGCTCGCGCGCGAGGAAACCGAGGCCGATGCGGTGTGAGAGCACCGCGCCCGCGCGCGCGTGGAGCGAGACGCCCCAGACCGCGGCCTGCAGCGGCGCGGTCCCGCGCGCGAGCAGACCGCCGATGACGCCCGCGAGCACGTCGCCGGAGCCGGAGGTCGCGAGGCCCGCGTCGCCGTGGTCGTTGCGGTACAGCGCGCCGGCCGGATCGGCCACGTACGTCGTCGCGCCTTTCAGCGCGACGATCGCGTCGAAGCGCTTCGCGGCCTCGCGAGCGTACCGCGCAGGCTCGGCTTCGACGGCGTCGCGCTCGCACTCCAGCATCGTCGCCATCTCGCCGGCATGCGGGGTGAGGATCGCGCGGCCGCCGAGCCGCGTGAACGCGCCGGGCTCCGACGCGAAGCACGCGAGCGCGGCGGCGTCGATCACCGCCGGAACGTCGAGCTCTCGCGCGACGGCGGCGATCAGATCCGATGCGGCGTGCTCGTCCACCAGACCCGGCCCGATGACCAGCGCGTCGGCGGCGTTCGCGCGCTCGACGATCGCCGAGGCCGCGCCGAGCGCGATCGCTCCCGACGGCGTCTCGTCGAGCGCGACGACGAGCGACTCGACCACCGCGCTCGCGACGTGCGCCGCGACGGAGCGGCACGTCGCGATCTGCAGCTTGCCGGCACCGGCGCGCAGCGCCGCGGTCGCGCACACGATCGCTGCGCCGGGCATCTGCGGCGCGCCCGCGACGACGACGATCCGCCCGCGCTCGTCCTTTCCGCCCTCGCCGGGCTGCGGCAGCGGCCACGAGCGCAGCAGCGCGTCGTCGATCGCGACGCCTTCGGCCGAGCGGGAATCCGTCATGGCGGACGGTATACCCGCCGCGTGAGCACCGCGAAGCGCGCGCGCGAGAACCGCCGGCAGCTCGGCCAGTTCTTCACGCCGCACGACGTCGCGCGCCGCATCGTCGAGGCGATCCCGTTCGACCCGTCGGCGAGCGTCCTGGAGCCGTCGTTCGGCGAGGGCGCGTTCGTCTTCGCGCTGCTCGAGCGCGCCGCGCGCGCCGGCGCCGATCCGCGCGCGTGGGCCGCGACGCGGCTGGCCGGCGCGGAGACCGACACGCGCGCGTACCGCGCGATGCGCCGGCGCTGGCGCGCGAGCGGGCTCGGCGAGGCGCCGCGCGCGCTCCGCCGCATCGATTTCTTTCGCTGGGCGCCGCGCGAGCCGGAACGGCGCTTCGATCTGATCGTCGGAAATCCGCCGTTCGGCGGGACGCTCGACGCCGCGATCGAGGACGAGCTCGAGCGCGCGTACGGCCGCCGGCACGGCCTCAAGATCAAGAAGGAGACCTACTCGTTCTTCATCGTGCGCTGCGTCGAGCTGCTCGCGGAGAACGGGCTGCTGTGCTTCGTCTGCAGCGACACGCTGCTCACGATCAACACGATGCGCGGGCTGCGCAACTTCCTGCACGCCTCGTGCGACGTCGAGATCGAGCGCGTCCC
>DATHLL010000429.1:0-3693 GCA_035488195.1 Candidatus Elarobacter sp.
CGCCCGTCTGCCGGATCCCCATCGCGAAGCCGCGGTCGCGGTCGAACCACGCCAGCACCGCGCGCGCGCCGGCCGGCGTCGACGCCGCGTAGCTCGCGCCGAACACGAAGATCCACGCGACCAGCCACGGATAGCTCGGCACCAGCGCGGCGGCGAGCAGCGCGATCGTCATCGTGATCCCGGAGACGAGCACCATCCGGCGCTCGCCGAAGCGGTCGGTCAGCACGCCGGCGATCGCGGTGAAGCACGCCGAACCCAGCATCAGCGCGGTGAAGACCGCACCGAGCCGCGCCTTCGAGAGCGCGAACTCGGCGACCAGGATCGGCGAGAGCGACCCCAGCGCCTGCTGCACGACCGACGCGCCCGCCTGCGCCGTCGTCATCAGCGCGAGCACGCGCCACCGCCCGCTCATCGCGCGCCGTTCCGGATCGTCACGCGCGCTGCACCAGCGCGATCCCGAGCGCGATCGCGACCAGCCCGCCGAGATCGCGCGCCCCGACCGGCTCGTGCAGCAGCAGCGCCGCGAGCGCGAGCCCGAACGCCGGCGTGAGGAAGTAGTACGCGCTCACGCGCGACGCCTCGCCGTGCGTGAGCAGCCAGAACCACAGCACCGACGCGCCGAACGACATCACCAGCACGACGTACCAGAACGACGCGATGAGCGGCCACGACCACGCCGCATGCGGCGTTCCCTCGAGCAGCACCGCGAGCGGCAGCAGCACCACGCCGGACGCGAGCAACTGCACCGGCACGACGGCGCGCAGATCGAGATCGCCGCACCACTTCTTGAACACGACGGTCGACGCGACCGCGCCGAGCACGCCGACGAACGCGAGCGCGACGTCGCCCGGATCGGCGCTCCCGGTTCCGGTGCGCACGACCATGATCGCGACGACGCCGCCGAATCCGAGCAGCATTCCGGCGATCTTCCAGCGCGTCAGCGGCTCGCGCAGCAGCCACGGCGCGACCAGCGCGAGGACGAGCGGGTTCGTCGAGGCGACGATCGCGCCGACCCCGGACGCGAGGTGCCGCAGCGCCTCGTAGGTGCAGCCGAGGTACACCGCGTTCCCGAGGACGCCGAGCACGAACAGCGCCGCCCAGCCGCGCAGCGTCCCCGGGAAGCGCGCCCCGACCGCGGCCGCGAAGGCGAGCGCGAGCAGTCCCGAGACGGCGAACCGCACGACGAGAAACCACAGCGGCGAGGAACCCAGCACCCCGATCTTGCTCGGGACGAACGCCGAGGCCCAGAGGAAGATGTAGAACAGCGCCGCCCCGACGCCCAGCCCCCGGCTCGTCATTCGTGCCATGCTACGCGGGTGGAACCGGCGCGGCATCCACTTCGGTCTCAGCGAGGCAAGCATCTCCGCCGAGGCCCCATCATGACCACCACCGCCGCCCGACCGATCAGCATTCTGCTGCAGACGACCATCCCGTATACGGAGGACGACTGGCACGCCGGCCGCTTTCGGATGCTTCGCGACCACATCGCCGGGCTGCGGGACGCCGAAGGCAACCCGCTCGCCGAGGTGACGGCGCGCGACCGCGAGCCGGGGCCCGACGGGAACGATCCGGTCCTCGCGAGCATCGACCGCTCCGGCTACGACCAGGTCTGGCTGTTCGCGGTCGACACGGGCGGCGAAACGGGGATCACCGCCGCGGAGTGCACGGCGCTCGGCGCATTCCGCGACGCCGGCGGGGCGATCTTCGCGACCCGCGACCATCAAGATCTCGGCTCGTCGATCTGCCACCTCGGCGGGATCGGCGCGGCCCACTACTTCCACTCGCACAACCTGCCGCCGGACGAGTCGCTGCGCCGCCGCGACGACCCCGACACGACCGCGATCGACTGGCCGAACTTCCACTCGGGCGCGAACGGCGACGTGCAGACGATCGAGGCGCCCGAGCCGGTCCACCCGGTGCTCCGCGAGGGCGGCGGCGTGAGAACGCTTCCGGCGCACCCGCACGAAGGCGCGGTCGGCGCACCGCCCACCGATCCGGAGGCCCGCGTCGTCGCGACCGGGAGGTCGACGGCGACGCAGCGACCGTTCAACATCGCGGTCGCGTTCGAGGGCCGGGACGGCCGCGGCCGCGGCTGGGCCGAGTCGACCTTCCACCATTTCTGCGACTACAACTGGAACGTCGGCGCCGGCTGCCCGTCGTTCGTCTCCGAGAAGCCGTCGGACCGGATCGCCAGAGACCCCAGCTTGTTGGACGACACGAAGCGCTACGTCCGCAACCTGGTCGGCTGGCTGGGGCGGCGCAGCTAAAGGGAGACCCTTTCAGACGATCGTCACATTTTTGGCACCATCCGACTTTTGTCCAAGGTTGCTCCCAGGCGACGGCAAAGGTAGCGGCCTCTGATTCTGCTGCCCTCATCATGGGGTGTGGAGGTGTTCGTGTTGAGAATGACTAGGGTGATCGCCGCCGCGGCGGTCTCTGCGCTCTTGGCCGCCTGCGGGGGCGGCAATCCCGGCAACAGCACCCCGCCATTCCCGGCGAGACCGGCGCAGTCGGTGGACCGCGAGCTGACGACGCTCTCGACGTTCGTCGCGCAGAACGTGCAGACGGGCGAGCTCGTCCGCATCTATCCGACCAAGGACACGATCGACGAGCTGCGCGCCAACGGCGGTCTGCGCGAGACGCAGGCCGTCAGCAACCTCACGTATCACGGCGGCCCGGTCCAGACGGCGCCGAAGATCTACGCCGTGTACTGGGGCTCCGCGTGGAACGGCAGCGGCGACCCGAACGGCGTGAAGGCGCGCGCCAACGCGTTCTACGGCGTGATCGGGGGCAGCCGGTGGCTGAACAGCGTCACGCAGTACACGCAGAGCAACGGCCAGCACGTCGGCAACGCCGCGGGCAGCTTCGCCGCGTCGTACGTCGACACGACGAGCACGCCGCCGAGCCGGCCGACGCAGTCGCAGCTCGCCGCGGAAGCGACGCGCGCGGCCGCGCACTTCAACGACTACTCGGCGAGCGCGAGCTACGTGATCATCCTCCCGCACGGGATCAAGCCGTCGGGCTTCGGGACGCAGTACTGCGCTTGGCACAGCTCCACAACCGTCTCCGGCAAAGGGACGATCGCGTACACGAACGCGCCATACATCCCCGACGCCGGCGCGTCGTGCGGAGCTGGATCGGTGAACAGCCCGGGAACGCTCGACGGTGTGACGATCGTGTACGGTCACGAGCAGGCCGAGACCGAGACGGATCCGCAGCCGAACTCCGGCTGGCTCGACAGCAGCGGTGCGGAGAACGGCGACAAGTGCGCGTGGACCAACCTCGAGAACAATCCCAACGCCGGCGGTTATCCGACGCAGCCGCTCTGGAGCAATGCGAACAACGGGTGCGTCCAGAGCTACTGACGCGAACGCGAACGCGCATTCGCGCACGAAAAGCCCGCCGTATGCCGGCGGGCTTTTTCGTTCGTGCGCACATCCCGGATGCAAGCATGCGTACGACAGCAGCATGCTGTGATCTGTAATGCTTTTGCGATTTTCGTCGGGTAGCCGACTTTTCTCGAAGGTGAGGAAAGTCTGAAGGTGCAAGACCACGCGCGGCCGCCGACACGACGGCCCGCAATGTCCCGTGGTGTGGGCAGCAACTTCTCCTCCTAATAGCAGGGGTGTACTCTTGAAGGCTCGGTTCCTTGCAGCCGCGGCCGCTTCGGCGGCTTTGCTTGCGGCTTGTTCC
>DATHLL010000430.1:0-2691 GCA_035488195.1 Candidatus Elarobacter sp.
GCACCGACCGGGAGCGGGCCGATCCGCGCGTACGGTCCCGGCGCCGGCGCGCCGACGTCGACGACCACGACGTCGGCGCCGCCGACCGCGGTGTGCCGCGTCCACGTTCCGTCCGGCGCGACGATCCCGCTGATCCCGGTCGCCGCCGCGCGCAGCACCCAGCGGCCCGTCTCGACCGCGCGCAGCGTCGCCGCCTGCGCGTGCTCGTACGGCCCTTCGGTCGTCCCGAACCACGCGTCGTCGGTCGCGATCAGGAAGAGCTGCGGATCGTCGCGCAGCCGGTCGTGCGCGAGGTCGCCGAACACCGACTCCCAGCAGATCAGCGCGGTCGCGCCCCGGTACGTCTCCGCCGCGTTCCGTCCGGGACGGAAGCCGCCGATCTGATCGGCGTACGGGAGCTTGCGCAGCCAGTCCGGCCCCGGCAGGTACTCCGCGAACGGCACGAGCTGCTCTTTGACGTACAGCGCCGAGAGGTCGTGCGCGTTCGCGCGCGGGTCGAACACGATCAGCGCGTTCTCGAGCCGCGTTCCGTCGTCCCAGAACCCGCCGGCGTACAGCGTCGCGCCGACGCGCTGCGCGAGCGCCGCGAAGCGCGCGCGCAGCGCGGGATCCCGCAGGAAGTCGGTGGTGATCACGGTCTCCGGCCACAGCACGAGCGCGGGATGCTGCGCGTGCAGCGGCTCGGTGAGCGAGGTGTAGCGCGCGAGCGCGAGCGCGAGCCCTTCGTCGCTGCGCTTCACGCTCTGCGCGATCCCGCCTTGCACCGCGGCGACGCGCACGTGCGGCGCCGGGTACTGACGCGCCGGCCACGCGGCGTACGCGACCAGCGTGCACAGCGCGACGCCCGCCCACACGCCGGCGAACGTGCGGATCCGCACCGCGTCGCGCGGCGCGAGAAGCGCCCATCCCAGCGACGCGCCGAGCAGCATCGTCGCGAACGTCAGCCCGTAGCCGCCGGCGAACGCGGCGAGCGGGCGCAGCGGCGAGTCGATCATCGTGATCCCGAGCTGTTCCAGCGGGACGCCGAGCGCGCCGCTCGAGCGGAGCTGCTCGCCGAGCGCGAACGCCGCCGCGGCGACGAACGGCACCGCGCGCGGATCGCAGCGCCGCGCGGCGAGCGACGTCATGCACGCGGCGAACGCGAACGCGAGCGCTTCGGCGACCGACGGTCCGAGGTCGAGCACCGGCGCGGCCGGACCGACGAGCGCGCCCGCCGTCTCACCGAACCACGCGAACCCGAGCGTGAAGAACAGCAACCCCGCGAGATACCCGGCGAGCGCCGCGCCGCGCGCTCCCAGACTGCTCCAAGCATACGTCAGTCCCGCGCACGCGAACGGCGCGACCCACCACCACGCGGTCAGCGGGAAGGCGAGATGCAGCGCGAACGCGGAAAGAAACGCGAGGGCCGTGATGCGAACGGTCGCGAAGGAGAACGGTGTGCGTCGGCTCGTTCCTGCCGTGGTCGTTGCGGCGATGATAGCTCTCTCAGGGTGTGGCCGTCAGGTCACGGGTCTCGATCTGCCGAGCGGTTCCACGATCGCTCCGGTCGGCGACTCGCTGATCCGGTTCGAGACGGCGGGTCCGCTCGACTTCCAGAACTTCACGTACGTGATCGTGTTCAACACGTCCGGGAACAATCAGCAGCCGTACGCGCAAGGGCTGAACACCGACTTCAAGAACTGGTCGGCGTTCTTCGTCGTCGGCGGCGGCGCGGGGTTCGCGAACAACCCGCAGCTCGAGCAGGTCTACCAAGACCCGAGCTCCGGAACGCCGCGCACCTTCAACGTTCCCATCCCCGCCGGAACGCTGTCGTTCCAGCCGACGGTTCCGACCGCCAGCGCCGCGAACGGCTTCCAGATCACGTTCAACAACTGTCTGCTCGATCTCGCGCCGCCGACCTCCACCGGGACGCCGGTCGTCAGCTCGAACCGGACCTGCCCGCCGTACACGCAGATCGCAACGTACTGGAACGTCAGCCTGTTCACGCTCGACCGGAACGGCTCGCCGGTCGACTCGCTCGGCGTGAACGGGCCGAGCGACACCAGCTACCGGTTCCAGTACGACACCGCCTCGGACACACCGCAGAACGCGTTCAAGCCCGCGAGCGGCTCGACGGTCCAGAACCCGTCGGCGCAGATCACCGGGATCGAGACGTTCGCCACGCCGCAGAACGGCGCCGTCTCGGCGCCCTCGCCGACCCCGACCCCCGCGCCCACTCATTAATCGCAAGACCGCAGACTGCACGGCCGAAGGCCGTGGCGTCCTCGGCCGCAGGCCGAGGACACTACTCGACGTCGCAGGGCGGGTGGCCGCAGGCGCACGTCATCTCCATCTCCTCGTCGGTCGAGTCGCGCTGCTCGCAGATCTCGCTGCAGTACGCCGCGCCTTCGAGGCCGCCGGTGACGGTGCAGTTGCACTCCTGGTACTCGCAGGGCTGAGTGTAGGTGTTCATGCGTCTCCTTTACCGCGCGAAGCCGCCGCTCAGTACCCGAACGACGAGGTCGAGAGGCTCTGCGGGATGATCGAGCCGAGCGAGGTCTGCCCGATCCCGAAGTTGAGCTGGTGCGAGGGGAAGGCCAACAGGTCGACCGTGGCGGTCACCTGCTTGAGGTCCTCGTTGTACGCGAGCCGGATCTCGTAGCAGTTTCCGACGATGTGCCGGTAGTAGATGTTCTTGCTCTCGAGCCGCGC
>DATHLL010000431.1:0-3860 GCA_035488195.1 Candidatus Elarobacter sp.
GCCAGGCTCTGCTTCCGCGGCCGCTGCTCGACCAGGACGAACTCGCCGCCCTCGAAGTCCGCGCCCGGCCGGTCGAGCAGCACCGTCGCCTGGAGCGGGAAGGCGACGTCGCCGTAGAGGTCGCGGTGGAGCGCGTTGTGGTCGCCGGCGCGGTAGCGCAGCATCAGCGGCGTCGGCCGCGTCTGCCCGGCGGCGTGACAGCGCTCCAGGAACTCCGCCAGCGTCTCGGGGTAGCGCGCCGCCTCGCCGAGCGCGGCGGCCCAGCCGTTCGCGACCGGCACGAGCCGCGCGTACGTGCGCTCGCGCAGCTCCGCGACGATCGGCGGCAAGGGATAGCCGAAGTATCGGTAGACGCCGCGGCCGTAGCCGTGACGTTCCATCACGACGGTGTTCCGGAATAGTCCGTCGTCGTCGAAGCGCGCGCGCAGTTCGCCGCACTGCGCCGCATCGAGCAGCCCGCGCACGATCGCGTAGCCGCGCGCCTCGAGCTCGTCTGCGATCTCCATCGTCCGCATGACCGCCGCGTCGGCGCGCGCGTTTGCGCGCCGGTTGCTCGCGCATCAACGTGCCAGACATATGACACAGCGGCGCGCTACAACAGCGTGGTGTATCAGCCGCCCGAGATCATTCTGGACTTTTTCGCCGTGTACCGCCGCGCCGCCGGGCTTCCAATGCTTTCACGCGCCGATCTATTGCGCCTATTTGCAGAGACAGACGCTCCATCAGCGCCACCGCCCGATCCGGCGAAGGTGATTCCGTTTCCGGCGGAGCGTCTCGGCCGGTCGCGAGAAACCACGCCGTGACGCCCAAGACGTGCGCGAGCTTGAGCCCCACGAGGAAGCTCGCGCTCTTCGTCTGTCCCGATTCCATCTGCCGGATCGCGCCTTCGGTCACGCCGACGGCGTGCGCGAGCGCGCTCGGCGTGAGACGTCTCCGCATGCGCAGCGAGCGGAGCCGCTCGCCGAAGGTCTCGGACACGCGGGAAGTATATGCGCGCTTTCGTGTAGTGTGGTATTGCGCGAATCGCAGAAGTATGCTACCGGAAATTCGATGCGTCGGCCGGGATGCTCCACACCGCACTCCGGTCCGCGCGTCAGCCGTCCGTACGCGTGCCGCCGTTCATCGAACGACGCGCACGCGCACGGCGGGCACGCCGTCGATCGTTCCTGCGAGCCCGCGCGAGCGGTGCTCGCCTACACCCCGGGGGCGATCGGCGGCGTCCTACCCGTTCCATGTCGCGGGTCCGAAACGATGCCGTTCCGGCCAAGATCACGACGCCGTGCGCACGCGTCGCAGGAGGCGGAGCGCGACGATCGCGTAGCCGGCGGCAAGGCGACCCGAGCGCTCGGCCCGAACGGCGCTCGCGATGCTGAAAGGCGTGCTCCAGCAACTGGATTCCCAGTCGACGTCGGGTGTGCGCCGCACGGTCGCGCTCATCGTCGGCGTCGCCGCGGTCGCGTTCCTCGCGTTCACCATCTGGATCGCCCTGCAGTACCGCAGCTCCAACAGCTGGTCGGAGATCCGCGAGGTCGTCGACCCGATCGTCGCCTGGACGGTGGTCGCGGTCCTCACCGCGTGCGCCGCGGCGATCGTCGACACCGTCGACCGCCGGCACGCGGTCCGCATGGCCCAGGCCGGCTCCGGCGGACCCGCCGCGACGTCTCCGGGCGGTGCCGTCGTCGTCTCGGGGCGCGCATGGCGGGGGACGGCGCTGGCCGGTCTGGCGATCGTCGCGTTCAGCCTCGCGCTGGTCGCCTCTCACGGGATGGGCCACCTGCGCTCGGCGACGACCTTCGGACTGCGCCTCAACGCGACGGTTCAAGCCTGCGTCGCGACCCTCTGGGCGCCCTCGACCGCGACGACCGACGACCGCGTCGCGATCGACCTGAGCGTCTACTGCAAGGATGCGCCGATCGGGCAGATGCCGCCGGTCGCGGCCTCGTTCGGCCCCGAGAGCGGCGGCGATCCGAGCCAGAAGGTCGTCACCTCGTTCGCCGCCGCGAAGACGCAGCGCATCAGCGAGCGCGTCTGGCGCTGGTTCGTCACCTTCCCCAGCGGAGAGCAGCCGCTCGACGTGCGCCTGACGTTCGCCGGTGACGGCGTCGCGGTGCCGCTCGGCCGGATCGTCATCGCGCGGCCGACGACCCTGGCCTTGCTGCAAGAGCAGACGACCGCGGTGGGCGGGCTGCTTGGCGCGCTGATCGGCGTGCTCGGGACGCTCGGCGCGTTCTTCCGGAGCTGGCGCGGCGCCGCGTCGACCGTCGTCACGCCGGCCGACACCTGACCGGAGCGGCTCGGCCGCCGAACGGAGCGCTCCGCTCGCGCATCGTACTGTGGGCACGATGCTCGTCCGCACGCTCTTTCGGATCGCACCGCTCGCCGCGGCGGCGATCGCGTTCGCCTGCTCGCCGTCGCTCGCGGCGGAACCGGAAACGCCGGCCTCCCCCGCGCCGAGCGCCTCGCCCGCGGCCTCTCCGTCCCCCTCGCCGACGCCCGGGCCGACGATGACCTGGCGCGCGATCGGGCCGGCGGTCTCCGGCGGGCGCGTCGCGACGGTCGCGGGGACGGACCTGGACCCGAACCTGCTGTACGCGGGCGCCGCGGGCGGCGGCGTGTGGCGCTCGACGAACGGCGGGACCGATTGGACGCCGGTCTTCGACAAGGCGGGGACGCAGTCGATCGGCGCGATCGCGATCTCGCCGCGCGACAAGAACGACGTCTGGGTCGGGACCGGCGAGCCGTGGCCGCGCAACGACGTCATCCCGGGCGACGGCGTCTACCACTCCACCGACGGCGGCAAGACGTGGGCGCACCTCGGGCTCGAGCAGACCTCGCAGATCGCGCGCGTGATCCTCGACCCGCGCGATCCGAAGCGCGTCCTGGTCGCCGCGCTCGGCGATCCGTTCCGCGAGGACGAGCAACGCGGCGTCTTCCGCAGCACCGACGGCGGCAAGACGTGGACGAAGACGCTGTATTTCGGGCCCTCGGTCGGCGCGTCCGATCTGGCGATCGACCCGAAGAACCCGGACGTGCTCTACGCCGGGATGTGGCGCTTCCGCCGCTCGTCGTGGAACCTGCGCAGCGGCGGCGACGACGACGGGATCTACAAGTCGACCGACGGCGGCGCGACGTGGAAGCGCCTCACCGGCAACGGGCTGCCGACGGGGATGACGGGGCGGATCGCGCTCGCGGTCGCGCCGAGCGACGCCAAGCGCGTCTACGCGATCGTCGAGTCGAAAGAGGGTCTGCTGTGGCGCTCCGACGACGCCGGCGCGACCTGGAAGCTCACGTCGACCAACACGCTGATCGACGAGCGCCCGTTCTACTACTCGCGGCTGGTCGTCGACCCGCACGACGCCGATCATCTCTTCTCGGTCTCGGTGCTGCTCGCGGAGAGCACCAACGGCGGCAAGACCTGGCACGTCAGCGGCCGGCGGCTGCACGGCGACCATCACGATCTGTGGATCTCCGCGAACGGCCGCGGGATCGTCGAAGGCAACGACGGCGGGGTCGCGCTCTCGCGCGACGGCGGCGCGAGCTGGACGTGGCGCAACGTGCTGCCGGTCTCGCAGTTCTACCACGTCGCGTTCTCGCTGCAGAAGCCGTACGTCGTCTGCGGCGGGCTGCAGGACAACGGCGCGTGGTGCGCGCCCGCGCGCACCGGCGACGGCCGCGGGATCCTGCCGCGCGACTGGTTCAAGGTCGCGGGCGGCGACGGGACGTGGGTCGTCCCGAACCCGCGCGATCCCGCCGCGATCTGGTCGAGCGCCGGCGGCGGCGACAACCAGGGCGAGCTGATCCGCTTCGACCGCCGCACCGAGAGCAGCGTCGACGTCTCGCCGTACCTGCGCGATCAGAAC
>DATHLL010000432.1:0-3060 GCA_035488195.1 Candidatus Elarobacter sp.
GCGAGGTGCGAGAACGCGACCTTCAGCAGGTCGTTCGAGCCGAGCCAGACCGTCGCGACCTGCGCGTGCAGCGAGACCGCCGCCTGCACCTGCGTGACGCCTTGGCCGAAGCCGGCGAGGATCGGCCAGAAGTTCTGGCTCTCGCCGTTCACCAGCGCGTTGAGCTGGACGAACTGCGCCGCCGAGTTCGCGCCGGTCACCGTGCAGTCGCCGATCGCGCCGGCCATGAAGAGCGCTTCGTGGACGGTCTGACCCGGGATCCCGACGTCCCACGGGTTCAGCCCCGGGTTCTCGCGCAGCGACAGCGCGGTGCTGAACTGGTTCGCCGGAAGCTGCTTGGGGTCGCAATAGTTGGTGACCGGCGCCGGGAAGATGTGCGTCGCCGTCGGCGCAAGGAGTCCGCCGAGCCCCGGCGGGGTGATGAGCGGGAGCGGCGACTTGGACGGATCGCTCATCGTGTTGACGTCGACGCCGTTCGCCTGTTCCCACAGGAGCGCGAAGAACCCGTGCTCCTGCGTGCGCTGCACCGGCCCGATCTGGCCGAGCTGCGGATCGACGCCGAGCACGGGCAGGTCGGCGCCCATCAAACCGCCGGACTGCACGCCGGCGGTGAGGCTGTCGCCGACGCCGGCGATGGTGAGCTTCTGCGCGGGCGCGACCGTGCCGGGACGACCGGCCGGCGGTCCGCCGGTGAACGGAGTGCTCCCGCCGCCGCCGTTGCACGCGGCGAGAGCGACGGCCGCGAGCGCAGCCGCGAGGCGAGCCCGGGCGATCACAACGGCACCACCGTCGGCGACCCGAAGCCGAATTTGATCTGCACCGAAGCCGCGTGGAGCCCGCTGACCTGCGGCGCGACCTGGTTGGGATTGCACGGAAGCCGTTGACACGTCAAACTGACGATCCCCCATTGGTTGTTGTAGTTGGTCGCGCCGCCTTCGATGACGGACATCTGGACGAACGTCTGCTTCGTGAAGTTGTGCGAGATCCCGTAGATCACGCTCGGCGTGTATTCAGGATACGGATCGACGGGGTTGTACTGGATCAGCCGCGAGGGCTGCACGAAGAACGTCGTCAGCGGATTGGCGCGGTACTCGAGATATCCGAGCATGAAGATCTGCGCCTTGTTCGTCTGGTTCACGCCGTTGAGGTGGTTGAGCCACTGCGGCGCGATCGTGAAGGTGCCGAACATCCGCGGCGTGGCGAGGAACGGCAGCGTGACCGGGAGCAGCCACTCCTGTTCGGTGCGCGCCTTCGCGACGGTCGGGAACCCGTTGTACTCGATCAGCGTGTCGTCGGAGTGCCCGCCGATCGTCGCCGTGTGGGCGAGGTAGGTCGGCGTCACCACGATCGGCAGCTTGTTGCCGATCACGAACAGCTTCTGCAGGCCGACGGTGAAGATCTTGTCCTTCGTCGTCACGTCGACGACGCCGGTGTTCACGTTCCCGAGCGACGCGTTCGGCAGATTGCTGCCGGGGCCGGTGAAGCCTTGCAGGTAGAACGGGACGACCTTGTTGCTGAACCCGACCGGGACTTGCTGGACCTCGAAGTAGCCCGCGGTGAGCCGGACCGTGCGGGAGAACGCGTAGCCGAAGCCGGCGTCCATCCCGCCCGGATCGCCGGCGTTGAACCCGACGTTGCTCAGCGGGTACGCGAAGTTGAAGTCCACGTTGTACGTGAAGCCTTGCGGCAGGCTCGGGCGGTGCAGCGGCGCCTGCGGCGTTCCGGTCGGGTTCGCCTGCGCCACGTCGGCGGGCTCCGCCGGCGGCTTCTGCGATTCTTTGATCTCTTGGAGCGCACGCTTCAGCGACGCATCGGCGGGTGCGAGGAGTCCCGCGCTGAGCGCGCTCGCCTCGGACACGTCGGCGCGAGCCGACAACGGCGCGAAGGTCAGCGCGGCGCACACCAACGCGCACGCGGCCGACGTCACACGTCTCATCATCCGAGTCGCGTTGACCGGCTCGGTGGAAGGTTCCTTCGCGTAAAGTTGCGCGAAAGCGCACGAAGTGGTATAAGGTAGGCAACTATCCGGCGGTCGCCCCGCCGGATCTCCGCGCGTCCGTCGGGTACCGCGGACGTGGAAAGGAACGGTAGCACTACCGAATGGCAGCAGCCAAGAAGAGCGCCGGTCGAAAGAAGACCGCGCGCAAGAAGTCCACGCGCAAAGCCGGAGCTCGCAAGACGACGGCGCGCAAGAAGACCGCAGGGCGGAAGAAAGCCGGAGCGCGGAAGGGCGCGGCCCGCAAGAAGACCGGCGGCCGCAAGAAGGCCGGCGGGCGCAAGAAAGCCGGAGCACGCAAGGGCGCGGCGCGCAAGAAGACCGGCGGCCGGAAGAAGGCGGCGGGCCGCAAGAAGACCGGCGGGCGCAAGAAGGCCGGAGCCCGCAAAGCCGTTCGCAAGACCGGCGGGCGCAAGAAGGCCGCAGGCCGCAAGACCGGCGGACGCCGCAAGAAAGCGGCGGCGTAACACCACCCACTGAGGGGACGGAGCGCGTCGCGAGGAAGCTCGCGGCGCGCTTCTTCTTTTCCGGGCGGACACGGATTGTATCTCGATCAGCTCCCCGATCTCTCACGCGCGCGGCTCGTCCGCTCGCGGGCGCGCGGCGTGGCGGTGCGCGACGGCGAGCGCGCCGTCGCCGTGGCGTTCGTCGCCGACGGCACGCTGGTGCCGGCCGACACGATCGTCCGTTTTGACGTCGCGCAGGGCGAGGACGCGTCGCGCCGTCTCGCCGACGCGCTCGCCGCGACCGGCGCGCGCGCGGTCTGGTTCTACGGCGCCGACGAGACGGCGCGCGCCGCCGCGGTCGCGCTCGATCTCCAGCTCCGTCCGACGGGAGCCGCGTTCGTGCGGCGGATGGACGCGGCGCGGCGTGCCGACGTGGCCTTCCGCCCGCCGACGCAGCGCGACCGCGAGACGCTCGCCGACCTGCAGCGCGACCACGCGCCGGCGTTCAAGGCGCCGCACAGCGAGGTGGCGGAGATCCGCGGCGACGCCGTCGCGCTGGTGATGGCCGAGCCGCTCGACGCGGCGTGGACCGAGCTGCGCGTCGTGGTGTACCCGCCG
>DATHLL010000433.1:0-2772 GCA_035488195.1 Candidatus Elarobacter sp.
GGCCACTGCTCGGAGAGCGGCGGGAGCGCGGTCTGCTTCCCGGTCATCCGCTGAATCGCGAAGCGGTAGATCGTGATGTCGCCGAGCCGCGGGAAGAACGACCTCGGCCGCACGTCGCCGTCCGGCCCGTACTTGCGCATCAGCTCGACGCAGAACGCCTCGCGCACCGGCTCCTCGGTCACGACGCGGATCTCGCCGAAGAGGATCACGCTGCGGTACGCCAGCCCCGTGTCGCACTCGAACCGCCCGTACGGAAACACGCCGTCCTGCTCGTCCACCTCGAAGCACGCGCGCGCATCGCCGTCGACGTTCTCGCGCAGATGTCCGCGCGCGCGCGCCTGGTGCACGAAGACGTCACCGTCCATCATGACGTACAGCAGCGGAACGCAGTACGGATACCCGTCCGCGCCGATCGTCGCGAGCCGCCCGCTGAACCCGCACCGCAAGAACTCCGTCGCGTCGGCGTCGCTCATCGCGCGCTCCGAACGCCGCATCCGCGGACTGCTCATCCGATTACGCCGCCGCGACGGGCGTGCGCGCCGGCGCCGCCGCTACGAGCACCATGCGCGCCATCCGCTTCGCCGTCTGCGCCGCGACGAGGTTCCCGCGCTTCGCGCCCGACGCCAGCGCGCCGTCGAAGAGCAGATCGAGCTCCTCGGCGACCGCCTCCGGATCGCGCGCGCCCGCCTCCGCCGCGCGGTCGCGGAACCAGTCGCGCCGCCGAGCGATGTAGGTCTCGATCAGCCGCCGCGCCGGATGCCCCGGATCGGTCAGCTCCGCGGTGTAGATGATGTACGGACAGCCGCGGTATTTCGATCCGCTCAAGAACTGCTCGAGCATCTCGAACGCGCCGAGCACGCGGTCCGCCGGCGTCCCGGCCGACGGAAACCGGATGCGCGGCGCACGCCGTAGCGACGCCGCGATCAGCTCGTCCTTCGAGCGGAAGTGTCGGTAGAGCGTCCGTTTCGTGACCCCGGCGGTGTCGGCGACGCGGTCGACGCCGACCGCGTGCACGCCGTTGCGGTAGAACAAGCCGGCGGCGACCTCGGCGATGTGATCGGCGATCGGTTGTCCGGCGGGTCCGCGCAGTCGCATGATGCTGCGACGTTGCCCCCGCTCCGTATACCATCCTGTATACCGGACGCCGCGCGCCCGGCCGGCGAGAGGCCGCGCGCGGCCGCACCACGAGAGGGAACGCGATGACGTCGCCCACGGCGAGGCTCGCCTCGTTCCGCCCGTACCTCGCCGGGACGGTGCTGTTCGCGGTCGCGATGGGCGTCGGCCGGTTCGCGTACACGCCGCTGCTCGTGGTAATGCGGGCCGACGCCGGGCTCGACGTCGCCTCCGCCGGGGTGCTCGCGTCGGCGAACCTCGCCGGCTATCTGGCCGGCGCGCTCGCCGCGACGCTTCCCGTGCTGCAGCGGCGCCGCGTGGGCATCGTCATCGGCGCCTCCGCCGGCGTCGCGATCCTGACGGCGGCGATGGCGGGCCCGGCGGCGCTCTGGCTGCCCTCGCGGCTGCTGACCGGCGTGTGCAGCGGGCTCGTCTTCGTGCTGACGGTGAACGTCGTGTTCGACCACGCGAAACGCGAGCGCTCGCGCTGGGGCCCGCCGATGCTCTTCAGCGGCGTCGGCTTCGGGATCGCCGCGAGCGGCCTGCTCGTCCCCGCGTTCGCGTCGTTCGGCGGCTCGCGCGGCACGTGGCTCGCGCTCGGCGCGCTGAGCGCGCTCGCGGTCGCGCTCGTCGCGCGCTGGCTGCCGCGTGAAGGCGGAACGCGGAATCCCGCGTCAACGACGGACGCGGACGGTGCCGATGCCGGTGCGCCGACGACCGCGGCCGACACCTCCGGCGCTGTGGGCGCACAGATCCGCGCGTTCTGGTGGCTCGCGCTGGTCTACGGGATCGAGGGCGGCGTCTACATCATCCCGGCGACGTTCCTGGTCGCGATGATCGCCGAGACGCCCGCGCTCGCGGCGTTCGCGCCGTTCGCCTGGGTCGTCGTCGGCCTCCTCGCCGTCCCGTCGGCCGCGCTGTGGAGCGCCGCCGCGCACCGGATCGGCCTGGCCAGCGCGCTCTGTCTCGCGTTCGTCGCGCAAGCGCTCGCGCTGCTGATCCCGTCGTTCGCCGGCGGCCTCGTCGGCGCGCTCGCGGTCGCGATCGGCATCGGCGGAACCTTCATCGCGATCTCCGCGCTGTCGCTGAATCTCGGCCGTTCGTACTGGCCCGAGCGCAGCGACGCCGCGGCGGGCGTGCTGACCGCGCTCTACGGCGCCGGTCAGATCGCGGGCCCGCTCGTCGCGACGCACATCGCGGTGCGCACGGGCTCGTTTCGCGCCGCACTCCCGGTCGCCGCCGTCTCGCTCCTCGTGCCGACCGCGCTGCTCATCGCGCGCCTCGCGCTGCCGGCCCTGGCGCGACGAATACGCCGGCGCGGCGACAGCATGATGTGAGCCGGCGAGCAACTACGCGATCAGTTCGACGCGCTGGGCGGAGAAGACGCGGAAGCGCGTGTCGAACGCGCGCATCTCGTCGCCGACCTGGACGCGGCTGTGGATCAGGACGTCTTGCGCGGTGCGGCCGTGGCCGACGTCGCGGAAGCTGCCCGCCACCATGCGGATCAGCGGCACCGTGCCGGGCGCGGGCGCGTTCAGACGGCGCGCGCGCACGAGCTGGTCGACGATCGCGCTCTGCACGACTCCCGGCAGCGCGCGGAACTCGTCGTCGGTCTTCTTCACGACGGCGTGCTTCGGCGGCTCGGGCTTGTTCTCGACG
>DATHLL010000434.1:0-6572 GCA_035488195.1 Candidatus Elarobacter sp.
CGTCGAGCGGCGCGTCGGACTGGAGCGCGCAGCTCGCCGACCCGAAGGTCGACCCGTGTCCGCACCCCGAGCCGGTTCCGCCGGCGCTGCGCTTGCCGCACACGGTGCCGCCCGGCGAGCCGGTCGAGATCGAGCAGCGGATGCTGCGCTATCTCTACGGCGACAACCCCGACCACGTCCCGAGCCACAGCACGCGGCTGTATCCGTACCGCCGGCTCGGCTGGTGCGTCGACAAGTACGTCCGCGACACCGGACCGTTCGTCCACGGCCAGTACTACGGCACGCATCCGGCCGTGCGCATCTACTACTCGCCCGAAGTGATGACGTGGCTGCGCAACGGGCGCACCGGCGTCCCGGCCGACGGCGCGGTGATCATCAAGGAGCAATACGATCCGCCGGCCGCGGCGTACACCGGGATGAACGACTCCGAGCTGCAGCCGCACGACTGGACCGTGATGATCCGGCGTTCGTCGGCCTCGCGCGACGGGTGGTTCTGGGCCGAAGTCTTCACGAAGACGACGCCGACCGGCAAAGGGATGCAGTACAGCAAGACGCAGTACCCGTGGGCCGGATTCGGGCTCTACTGCCTGCGCTGCCACGGCTCGGCGAACGACGCGACGACGTTCGCGGCGCTCGACAACATCAAGGGCTTCAAGGGCGACCCGATCACGTTCAAGGTCGACGACTCGTGGCGTTCCGCCGCGGCTGCGCCCGCGGCCGCCGCGACGTCGCCCGCGTCGGCCGTCCCCGCGGTGAGCGCGCAGCCCGAGCCCGAGCACCAGAAGGGCGCCGTCCATCCGGCGATCGTCTCGCACGCGCCGCCGGTGCCGATCCAGACGTTCCCCGCCGAGCCGCTCGACGACGTCGGCGCGCGACCGACGTGGACGCACCCCCCGATGTTCATGACGTCGAGCCAGTGCATGGGCTGCCACAGCGCGGCGTCGGGCGCGCCCGCCGGGCCGCTGATGTGGCTCACCCCGTCGCCGTCGTACACGCCGCCGCCGTCACCGCCGCCGGGTCCGGTCGGCGTGAACGTCTCCGAGTACGGCGAGTGGCGCTGGTCGCCGATGGGGCTCGCCGGGCGCGATCCGGTGTTCTTCTCGCAGCTCGAGGGCGAGCTCTCGTACATCGCGTCGATCCCCGACGCGCGGATCGCGGGCGATCATCCGGCGGCGACGCGCACCGTGCTGCAGCAGCAGGTGGTCGACACGTGCATGCGCTGCCACGGCGTGATGGGCAAACGCACCAACGACATCGAGCACGGCCGCGACGCGCATTTCGACCTGCGCTGGGTGTTCGAGGCGAACCCGGCCTCGCCGGCGTTCCACCTCGGCGGGCTCGCGCGCGACGGGATCAGCTGCAGCGTCTGCCACCACATCACGCAGACGCCGCAGGAGGCGAAATCGCTCGCGTTCGTGCTCGAGAACCGCAGTACGGGGCTGTTCTCCGTCGGCCGCACCGACCAGCTCCACGGGCCGTTCCAGACCGAGCTGATCGCCGCGCACCCGATGAACGAGTCGCTCGGCGCGAAGCCCGTCTTCAGCGCGCTCACGAAGTCGGCGCGGCTCTGCACGAGCTGCCACAGCATCAACCTCCCGGTCGTCGACAAGCCGGAGAAGATCCACCCGATCACGCAGTCGCTCACCCACGACGTCGAGCAGAACACGTACGTCGAGTGGGTGAACAGCCGCTTCCAGACCGAGTACAAGCCGCTTCCGGGCGCGCTCTCGTGCCAGGACTGCCACATGCCGTCCGGCGTCGACAACGAGCGCCTCGGCGTGCGGCAGAACCGCATCGAAGGGCAGATCGCGCTGGTCCAGGACCAGACGTACCCGTGGGCCGAGCACCGCGCGCCGCTCGACGGGATCGACGTCCGCTATCGCAAGACGGGCTTCGTGCGCCACGAGCTGCTCGGGCTCAACGCGTTCCTGCTGCGCACGTTCCAGACGAACTCCGACGCGCTCGGCGTGCGGCTCAACGACTACATGAGCGGCTCGTCGACCGACCTCGACGACGCGATCGGGAACGTCGTCCACCAGGCGCGCCGGAAGACCGCGAAGGTCGCGGTGAGCTCGCGCGTCGAGGGCGGCACGCTGATCGCGAACGTCGTCGTGACGAACCAGACCGGGCACCGCTTCCCGAGCGGCGTCGGCTTCCGCCGCGCGTGGATCGAGCTGACGGTGAAGGATCCCGACGGCAACCTCGTCTGGGCGTCGGGGATGACGAACGCGAACGGCGAGATCGTCGATGGAACCGATCCCAGCAAGGTGCTGCCGACCGAGTACTTCACGCGCGGCGCCGACGGCAAGCAGCGGTACCAGCCGCACTACGACGAGCGGCACCCGGTCACGCGCAGCGATCAGGTGCAGATCTTCGAGGAGCTGGTGAAGGACCACGACGGCGACTTCACCTTCAGCTTCATCCGCCGCGACCACCACGTGAAGGACAACCGGCTGCTCCCGCAAGGCTGGCGCAAGGACGGCGTGCCCGGGATCGCGCTGCCGAAGAACTGGCTCGACGCGACGCACCCGGAAGGCGAGTACGTGATCGACGACCCGAACTACGCGAACGGGAAGGGCCGCGCCGTCACCACGTACCGCGTCCCGCTGCGGACCGCGCTCGATCCCGCGAAGCTGCGCGTCGAGGCGGCGCTGTGCTACGAGTCGTGGGAGCCGGCGTTCCGGCGCGAGCGCACCAGCGGCACCGGTCCGGCGGCGACGCGCCTGCGCGTCCTGCTGGGCAACCTCAAGCTCGAGCAGACGCCGGCGCTGCAGGACTGGAAGCTGCGGATCGCCTCGGCGTCGGCGCCCGCCGGAAAATGAAGGAGCCCGGGGACGGATCCCCGGGCCTCTCCGATCTCGTTCGCCGCGCTAGCGGTCAGCGATACGACTGGCGCGACTGGAAGCAGTCGCGGCAGTAGACCGGCTTGTCGCCGCGCGGCTGGAACGGGACTTCCGCGTTCTTGCCGCAGCCGCTGCAGGTCGCGTTGAACATCTCGCGCTGCGGGCGGCCGCCGCCGTATCCGCCGCCGCCGCCGGAGTAGGAGCTGCCGCCGCCACCGCCGGCGCCGCGCTGGGCCTTGCGGGCCGCTCGGCAGTCGGGGCAACGGTTCGGCTTGTTCGTGAAGCCCTTCGCGGCGAAGAACTCTTGCTCTCCGGCCGAGAACGTGAAGGGCGCATTGCAGTCGGTGCAATTCAGGGTTTCGTCAGTGTACATCGGTATTGAACTCCGGCGTCGGGGGGTTGAAGACGGACGATGTACCTGAACCGGGAGAACGCCTGAGCGCCAGACCACGCGGGAACACGACTCGTACTCTCAGCCGGAACGAACGACGCCTGCGAGTTTCGTCCGGCTCGCTCACTGTAACACAGGAATACCGGAAATGGTGCCCATGCGGATCGTAAGGTGCTCGTAAGGTTCGCAGCGACCGTGCGCTCGGCGCACCGCGGGCACGCGGGATTCCTCAGAAACCCGGGGAGCGAAAGGAACGAGCGGCGGGTATCAGCCCGGTACGATGATCGAGCCGCACGAGCTTCGGGAACTGCGGGCGCGGCTGGGCGTCCCGCATCTGGAACAGGTCACCCACCGCAGCGGCGAGGGGACGACGCTGGCCTTCTATTGGGGCTGCGGCTGCACCGCGATGGGGAAGGCGGCGGCCGGCCGGTCCGACGAGCGGGCGCCGATGCGGTGGTCGCGCTGCGACCACCATGCGGCCGCCGACGCGGCCGCCACGGCGGTCTAGGGGTTACCCGGCCCGGTCCTTGACGAAGTCCCAGGCGAAGCCTGCGGCGACGCCGACGGCTCCAAAAACGATGGCTGCGGTGAGCATGACACCCGCTACGACCCCCGCGCCGGTGGGGAAGTTCACTTGCGCGGCGCCGTGCCCGCCACGGAGACGGGTTCCGCCGCAAGCGAATCGGGTCGGCGGGGCGAATGGAACCTGCCGACCGCACTCCACGCCATTCTAAGGAGCTCCCATTCCCCCACCGCGCAGACGCAAGGGCGGCGGCGGCAAGAAACGCCGCGAACCGCTGACCCCGGTCGTCAAAGAAGACACGCTGAGCCTCGTCGGCCGCGTCGTCGAGACGTTTCCCAGCTCGACGTTCAAGGTCGAGCTCGAGAACGGCCACACGATCCTCGCGAGCCTCGCGGGTCGTCTGCGCCGGTTCCGCATCCGCATCACGCCGGGCGACGACGTCGACGTCGAGCTCTCGCCGTACGACTTGACGCGCGGCCGCATCACCTACCGCCGCCAGGGCCGGAACGCCTAGCACGCGCGGCGAACGCGCACCATCCAAGATGCGAGGTTCACGCGCCTTGGTGCTGGTGGTGCTGTTCGCGCTCGCGGTCGCGGCGGCGTGGTGGTTCACCACCCAGCGCGCCAAGAACGCGGTCGGCGAGACCGTCACCGTCTACTACACCAAGGCCGACGGGACGACGCTCGTCCCGTGGCAGGTCTCCCTCGGCCCCGCCCGCGACCGCGAGAGCGTGATCTTCTACGCGGCGACGCAGTGCGTCGCCGGCCCGCCGCCCGGAGTCGAGGCCGTTCGCTTCCCGGCCGGAACGCACGTGCGTGCCGTCGACGTTCAGGGATCGACCGCAGACGTCGATATCTCCAAAGAGATCGCATCCTCCGCCGAAGGCGGGTTCGCGGAATCGGCGGAGTTCAAGGCGCTCGTCTGGACCCTCACGCAGCCGAAGCTCGGAATCGACGCGGTGAAGGTGCGGATCCAAGGTGCGCGCGTCGCAACGCTTCCCGGAGGACACCTCGATCTCGGTGAGCCGCTCAGCCGTTCGAGTTTTTGACCGCCTTCCGGCGTTCCTGATCGCCCTGACGCTCTGCGCGACCGGCGCCGCGAGCGCGCAGCAGAGCGCGCCGCAGCCGCTGTGGTTCCAAGGGACGCGGCTGATCTTCGAGCACGCCGTGCCGATGCAGGGCGATCTCGGCGTGAGCACGCGCGACGCCGGGATGCGCCGCTTCCTCGACCGGCTCGGCGCGAGCGTCTCGTACCAGCCGCAGCAGCGCTACGTCGTGATCACCGCCGAAGACCGGCGCACGATCGTCTTCACGGTCGGCGACCCGTCGTACACCGTCGCCGGCGTGCGCGCGCAGGCCGCGTTCGCGCCGCTCGCCGACGGCGAGGACGTCGTGCTGCCGTTCTACGCGCTGGCGCGCGCGCTGTTCGTCGAGCCGGTCGCGCAGGCCGGCGAGACGGTGCTGCAGCCGCGGATCGGCGCGCTCGACGTGCGCAGCGAGGGCGGCCGGACGACGGTCACCGTCCGCGGCGCGATGCCGCTCGTGCTCGCGGCGAACGCCGACGCGCCCGAGCGCCTGCAGCTCACCTTCGCCGGGCTCGGCTCCGCGCTCGCACCCTCGCGCCGCGCGCCCGGCGCGGCGGTCGACGCGATCGACGTCGCGGTCGGCGGGAGCGCGAAGGTCCCCGCGACGACGATCACGATCGCCGGCGCGCGCGGGACCGCGCACCGCGTCGTGCCGAGCGGCTCGCCCGATGCGTACACCGTCGTCTTCGAGCCGCGCTCGAGCGCCGTTTCGAACGCGATCCCCACGCCGCCGCCGCTCGGCGGCACGCCGACCGCCGCGGGAACGAGCGCACCGGTCGCCGGGGGCGGTTCGGCCAACGGCGTGTCGCCGCCGCTGGTGGTCGCCGGGCGCTCGACGGTGACCGACGTCGCGATCGAGCCCGCGCAGAACGACGGCATTTCGGTCCGCGTCACGCTCAGCGGCGCGACCGCGTACGAATGGCACCGGCTCGCCGACAACCGCTGGTACGTCGACTTCCAGAACACGACGATGAACGGTCCGGGCCGGGACGAGCACCCGTCGTTCGGTCCGGTGCAGTCGGTGCGCGTGCGGCAGTCGGGCTCGACCGACGCGCCCGCCGTGCGGATCGCGTTCACGACCGCCGCCCAGCAGCGGATCGACCTCGTGCCGGCGGACTCCGGCTTGACGATCACGGTCTCGAACGACCCCGCGAACGACGTCGCGCGGATCGGCACCGGCCGCACCGGCGGCGCGCCGGTCGTCGCGAGCGCGGCGAGCCCCGAACCGCTCGCCTCGCCGTCCGACGCGCCGAACGCCGCGAATCCGGCCTGGAAGTTCGGTCCGAACCGGAACTCGAAGCTGATCGTGATCGATCCCGGCCACGGCGGCGGCGACACCGGGACCGCGCACAACGGCTTGGTCGAGAAGAACCTGACGATGGACATCGCGACGCGGCTGCGCGCGCTGCTGGTCGCGCAGGGCTGGACGGTCCGGATGACGCGCGACACCGACGTCGATCCGGTCAGCTCGGAGAACCTCGCGAAGATGCACGCCGACGGGCTGCCGAACGCCGACGACCGCGCCTATCTCCAGACACGCTGCGACGTCGCGAACAACGCGGGCGCGCGGCTGTTCATCAGCATCCACATCAACAGCGCGGCGATCGAGAGCGCGCGCGGGACGACGTTCTACTGGTACAAGCCGCAGGACGCGCCGTTCGCGCAGGCGCTCGAGAAGGCGGTGATCCCGCTCGCCGGGACTCAGGACGACGGGACGCGGCACGAGAACT
>DATHLL010000435.1:0-2924 GCA_035488195.1 Candidatus Elarobacter sp.
TGCATGGACGTACCTCTTCGCGACGGACGGCGGACGAACCCGGCGGCCCGGCGAACGTCGTGACGTGATGAAGCACCGCGTGATTCCGCTCGCCCTGCTCGCCCTGCTGGCGGCCCCGCCCCTCGCGGCGCGCGCCGACGATGCGGCGGCGGTGCGCGGGAAGATCGCGGCCGCGATGCAGGCCGCGAAGTCCTACGTGATCACGACGACCGCGTCGACCGGCTTCACCGTCACCACGACCTTCGTCGCCCCGGACCGCTTCCACAGCTCGCTCGCATACGGCGGCACGACCCGCGACGTCGTCCTGGTCGGGCCGGTCGCGTACGTCAGCGACGGCGGGCGCGCGTACCAGAAGATGGACGCGCCGCCCGCGGTGATCGCGGCGCAGTCGCAGCTGCGCGCCGTCCCGGTCGATCAGGTCCTCTCCGACAAGACGGTCGCCGGGAAGACGTGGGGCCGGTTCACGACCACGGCCGCCGGGCCCGAGAAGGACCAGCGCCTGACGTGCACGTTCGACAAGGCGACGTATCGCATCAACGACTGCTCGAACGAAGGGATGACCTTGACGTTCTCGCGCTACGACGATCCGCAGAACGTCGTCACGATCCCGGCCGCCGGAGGCGCGCGCTGATGCGGCCGATGCGCGCGGCGGGCGCGCCGTTCGCGCTCGCCGTCGCCCTGATCGCCGACGCCCCGGCGCTCGCGCAGTCGGCGCCGGCGCCGAGCGGCGCGGCGGGGAATCTCGCCAACGCCGAGCTGACCGCGCGCGTCGACGGCGCGATCGCGAACGCGACCTCGTATCGCGTCCAGGTCGCGGCGCCCGGCGGCGTCTCGATCGACATCCGCGAGTGGCGCCCGGACCGCGTGAAGATCACCACGACCAGCGGCGTCGGGACGGCCGAGCGGATCATCGTCGGAACCGCGATGTACTACCGCGAGCCGGGTGCGGCGTGGAAGTCGGCGCCGATCCCGCCGGTCGCCCACGTGCGGCGCAACCGGCTCTTCATGGGCGCGCCCGACTCGCTGCTCCAGCCGCTCCCCGACCGCTCGGAAGGCGCGGCGACCTACGGCGCGTTCCGGTCCGAGGCGCTCGGCAACCAGCAGCGTCCGGGAACGATGGACTGCACCTACGACAAGGAGACGTACCGGCCGCGCGCGTGCACCGTGACGCTGCAGGGCTCGACGACCCCGATCCAGGTCTCGTACTCCGGCTGGGACGACGCGGCGAACCTGGTCGAGCCGCCGCCCGGCGTCCCGGAGCCGCCGCCGGCGTCCGCTGCGCCCGCACCCTCGCCCTCGCCGCGCGGGACGCGCTGATGGCGCGCGCCGCGATCGGCGTCGACCTCGGCGGCTCGCACGTCGCGGCCGCGGTCGTCGACGAAGGGGGCGAGATCCACGCGCAGTTCGAGCACGACATCGACGACCGCGCGCCGGCCGCCGTCGTCGACGCGCTCGCGCACGTCGTGAAGAGCGCGATCGACTCGGCGAAGGACGAGGTCGTCGGGATCGGGATCGGCTCGCCCGGCAACGTCGACCCGACGACCGGGACGATCCGCTACTCGCCGAACTTCGGCTGGCAGAACGTCCCGCTCGGCGAGCGCGTCCGCGCCGTCTTCCCGAAGTACCGGGTCTTCGTCGGGAACGACGCGCGCTGCGCGACCCTCGGCGAGTACGTCCACGGCGTCGGCCAGGGGACGAAGGACTTCGCACTGCTCACGCTCGGGACGGGGATCGGCGGCGGCGTCGTCGCGAGCGGGGTCCTCGCGCTCGGCTACCAGATGGGCGCCGGCGAGTTCGGCCACCACCAGATCCGCCCCGACGGCGGCTTCATCTGCGGCTGCGGGAAGGTCGGCTGCTTCGAGGCGCAGGCCTCGGGGACGGGGCTGCTGCGGCACGCGTTCCGGCTCGCGCCCTCGTTCCCGCGCAGCGGGCTGCTCGACCCGCAGCCGCCGAAGGACGGCGACCAGCGCACCTGGCGCGAGCGGCTCGGCTCGAAGCGGATCCGCAAGGCGGCGCAGGCCGGCGACCCGCACGCGCTGGCGGCCTGGACCGCGTTCTGCGACGACTTGGCGCTCGGCCTCGCCAACGTGATCGCGTTCGTGAACCCCGAGGTGATCGCGCTCGGCGGCGGGGTCTCGAGCGCCGGCGAGTTCATGCTCGAGCGGGTTCGGCCGGCGGTCGAGGCGCGGACGACGATGGTCCCGCGCGGGACGACCCGGATCGTGAAGGCGACCCTCGGGAACGACGCCGGCGCGGTCGGCGCGGCGACCGCGGCGATCCGCGGCGGGCTCTTCGCGCAGGCTCCATCGTCTGCAGCGGTGTAGGGACACCACGTCACAGCCGCGTTTCAGCGGCAGAGCGAGGAAATCGGGTGCTCGTCCATTTTCGGCTCACGGAACCGCTTGGGCTCGCCGTCCAGGAGGAACCGAACGTCCCCGCGATTCCCGAGCTTCTCCGGATCGGCTTCGAAAACGAGGGAAGCCGGATCGAAGTCGTCGTCGAGCACCCCGCACCAAAAGATCCGGCCGTCTTCGGCCGGTACCTGGTCGTAGCGTCGAGCGGTATCGACTTTGCCGATGACGCTGCGGACACGATTCGGACGCTTATCTCGCAGGGGACGCCGGCGTTCACCGATCAGGCCGCGTGGCACGAGCATCTCAAGGCGAGCGGGATCCTCGAAGACGATCCGGATTCCGTCTTTGTCGGCCGGCCCTACATCTTGCCCAATCCGATACGTACGGCAGCTCTCGACTTCGTCTCGCTCGCGCGCATGGTGATCCACCGTACCGTAACCGCGCTGCGATGGTACTCCGCTGCGGAGTACGCGCCGAGCGCGGTGAAGGCCGAGACGATCGAGTGGTCGCTGGACGGCGCAGCGTTCAGCCCCGTTCCGCTCTTGCCGAACGCATGGAGCTTGCGCATCG
>DATHLL010000436.1:0-2390 GCA_035488195.1 Candidatus Elarobacter sp.
CGTACATCGCGAACGTGTAGACGAGCCGCAGCCACAGCACCGGCGCGACCGCGCGGTCGGCGAGCGCGCGCGCGATGTCGCGCAGCCCGACCGCGCCGCGCTCTTCGTCGGTCTTCGGGCCGCGCGACTCCGGCAGCATCACGATCGTCAGCACCAGCGTGAGGATCTGCAGCAGCGCCGCGACCAGGAACGGCACCGCGAAGCCGTAGCGCTCCGCGAGCCAGCCGCCGAGCGCGGGTCCGAACACGAAGCCCGCGCTGAACGCGGCGCCGAGATAGCCGAACGCGGCGCCGCGGCGCTTCGGCTCGACGAGATCGCCGACGTACGCCTGCGTCACGCCGATGTTCCCGCCGGAGAACCCTTCGATCGCGCGCGCCAGCACGACGACCGCGATCGACGGCGCGAACGCGAGCATCGCCCACGAGATCGTCGAGCCGACCTGCGAAACGATCAGCACCATCTTGCGCCCGATGCGGTCGCTGACGTTCCCCCACACCGGCCCCGCGATCAACTGGCAGAGCGAGAACGTCGCGAAGACCACGCCGACCGCGACGTCCGGCGCGCCGAAGCGCTTCACGAAGAACGGCAGCAGCGGGATCATGATGCTGAACCCGAGGATGTCGATGAACGTGATACCGAGGATCGGCAGCAGCCGCACGATCATCGGGGCGCCGCGCTCAGACCGGGACGAAGAACGCGAACCACATCGCGGCGGCCGCGGCGCCGCCGCACACGGCGTAGACCGCCCACTCGGCGAGCCGCCGCGTCGGCTCCGGCACCACCTCGTCGAGCGGCGGCGGAGGCGGCGCCGCTTTCGCCGGCGGCGCGAAGACGAGATAGGTGCGGCCGCTGCGGTCGCGCAGCATGCTCTCGCCGCGCATCTCGAAGCGGAAGTCGGTGATCGCGAGGTCGCGCGGGCGGCCCAGATCGGCGTTCTCGCGCGCGAACGCGCGCAACCGCGCCGCCGCGCCGTGCTCGTGCGGCCGGACGCCGGCGAGCAGCTCGTTCACCGCGGCGACGAGCCGCGCCCAGGCGCGCTCGCGCTCGGCGGGCGCCGCGTCGAGCGCGTGCGCGATGCGGCGCTCGATCTCCGCGACCGAGGCCGGGGCGCGCCCCGCGGCGCAGCGGCGCACGTCAGCGACGAAACGCCGGTAGAAGATCGCCTCTTCGGTCACCACACGGTCACCAGAACCCGAGCCGCCACACCGATGGATTCGCGTCGCCGGATGAGCGGCCCGCTTCGATCAGCGCCCCGTAGCAAGCGACGAGCCCGCCGGATCGCTCCGGCGGGCTCGGGTGCCTTTCGCGGGCAAAGCTTCAGCTTTGACCGATAAAGGCTGCTAGTAGCTCTGAACGCACCCGTTGTTGGCGTTGCTCCAGAGCGGCTGGGTCGGGTAGTTGCCGGCGTTCGGGTTGTTCTCGAGGTTCGTCCACGCGCACTTGTCGCCGATCTCACCGTTGCTGCTGTCGAGCCAGCCGGTGTTCGGCTGCGGGTCCGTCTCCGTCTCCGCCTGCTCGTGGCCGCCGACGATCGAGACGCCGTCGAGGTATCCCGGATTGTTGACCGAGCCCGCGCCGCACGACGCGCCCGCGTCGTGGATGTACGGGAGGTTGGTGTACGAGATGGTGCCCTTGCCCGAGACCGTCGCGGCGCTGTGCCACGCGCAGTACTGCGTGCCGAAACCGGACGGCACGATGCCGTGCGGCATCGCGACGACGTAGCTCGCGTTCGACGAGTAGTCCCCGTAGTGCGCGGCGGCGCGCGCCGCTTCGTTCGCGATCTGCGACTGCGTCGGCGCGCTCGGCGGGGTGCTCCCGGTGTCGACGTACGAGCCGACGAAGCTGCCCGACGCGTTGCCGACGTGCTGGCCGTTGCTCTGCGTGTACTGCGTCACGGTGTTGAGCCACTTGCTGCCGCCGACGATCCCGATGAACGCGTTGTAGTAGCTCTGTTCACCGTACGGATCGCCGCTGCCGTTCCACGCCGATCCCCAGTACACGACGTAGATCTTGGGAGCGGTCTGGACCGGGCCGCCGTGATAGGTCATGTTGACGGCCTGCGCCGAGCGCAGCGAGCCGTTCGCGCGCAGCGCGTTGATCGTGTCCGCGGTCGGGAACACGCGGACCATCTCGCCGGTCGCGTTGTTCTGCGCCTGGAACGTTGAGACCAGGCGGAACTCGCCGGAGCTCTGCTGCTGTTGTTGAGAGTTGCCGTTGTTCTGCGACGGGACGACGGTCGAACCGCCGCCGGAACAAGCCGCAAGCAAAGCCGCCGAAGCGGCCGCGGCTGCAAGGAACCGAGCCTTCAAGAGTACACCCCTGCTATTAGGAGGAGAAGTTGCTGCCCACACCACGGGACATTGCGGGCCGTCGTGTCGGCGGCCGCGCGT
>DATHLL010000437.1:0-2367 GCA_035488195.1 Candidatus Elarobacter sp.
GGGCCGGACGTCCGAGGTTATCGCTGAGAACGGAGAGGTTGCGGGTTCGAGTCCCGCCGCACGCCGCAAGGCGCGCGTAGCTCAACGGTAGAGCACTCGAGGCGCAAGCCTCGCCCTCGGGCACCACTCGTCCGCGAGCACCGCCGGCTCGCATTCATTATCACGCCATCATCCCGAACGAAAGGAGGGACATCACCATGAACATGCTCGCACGCCTCTTCCGCGGCCGCGCCGCGGGGACGCTGCAGACGCTGCCGCATCCCGATCGCGCGCAAGTGCGCAACGAGGCCGGCGGTTACGTCTACGCACTCGACCGCTGGGCGCGCGTCGACCGCTTTCTGATCCTGTCGAGCGAAGGTGGAACGTACTACGCGACCGAGCATCAGCTCACCAAGGAGAACGCGGTCAACCTCGTCGAGGCGATCCGCGAAGACGGCCGCCGTGTCGTCTCGCGCGTGATCGCGATCTCGGAGAGCGGCCGCGCGCCGAAGGCGCAGCCGGCGATCTTCGCGCTCGCGGCGTGCGCGGGCTTCGGCGACGAGGAGACGCGCCGGTTCGCGCTCGGTGAGGGTCTGCGCCGCGTCTGCCGCACGGGCTCGCACCTGCTCACGTTCTGCTCGTACATCGAGCAGTTCCGCGGCTGGGGCCGCAGTCTGCGCAAGGGCCTGCGCGGCTGGTACGAGAGCAAGAGCGTGCGCGACCTCGCGTACCAGGTGCTCAAGTACCAGAACCGTGAGGGCTTCACCCACCGCGACGTGTTCCGTCTCGCGCACCCGCTCGCGACGGACGCGGAGCGCGCGGCGCTGTACGCGTGGATCGTGAAGGGTGAGGTCCCGGGCGAGGAGGCCCAAGCGCTGTCGCTCCTGCGCGCGCACGCGGCCGCGAAGGCATCGGAGGATGCCGATGCGGCGACGTGCGCGGAGCTGGTGCGCACGAGCGGTCTCCCGCGCGAGGCGCTCCCGAGCGCGTGGCTCAAGGAGCCGCGCGTGTGGGAGGCGCTGCTCCCGAGCCTGCCGATGACGGCGCTGATCCGCAACCTCGCGACGCTCACGCGCGTCGGTCTCCTCACGCCCAAGGGCGAGGCGACCGCCGACGTGATCGCGCGAATCACGGACCGCGCGGCGCTCCGCAAGGCGCGCATCCACCCGATCGCGCTGCTCGCGGCGCTGACCACCTACAAGGCTGGTCGCGGCGCGCGCGGCTCGGCGACGTGGAATCCCGTCCCGGCGGTGGTCGACGCGCTCGACGCGGCGTTCGCGCTGGCGTTCGAGAACGTCGAGCCGACGGGTGCGCGCACGCTGATCGGTCTCGACGTGTCGGGCTCGATGTCGTGCGGCACGATCGCCGGGATCCCGGGGATCACGCCGCGCGTCGGCGCGGCGGCGATGGCGCTCACGCACGTTCGCACGGAGCGCGACGTGCAGGTCATGGCGTTCGCGGACGGCTTCGTGCCGTTCACGATCGCCAAGGACGAGAGCGTCGACTCGGTCGTGAAGCGCACGGACGCGCTGCCGTTCATGGGTACGGACTGCAGCCTGCCGATGCTCTACGCGCTCGAGAACCGCCTGGAGATCGACCTGTTCCTCGTCTTCACGGACAATGAGACGTGGGCCGGGACGATCCACGCGGACGAGGCGCTTCGTCTCTACCGCGAGCGGACGGGGATCGCGGCGAAGCTCGTCGTGGTCGGGATGACGTCGAACGGGTTCACGATCGCGGACCCGAAGGACGCCGGGATGCTCGACGTGGTCGGTTTCGACGCGGCGGCCCCGGCCGTCATCGCCGACTTCGCGCGCGGCGCCTGACAACGACGCCGGCGGCACGGTACGTGCCGCCGGCGCTTCGCGTTGCATGGTGCGGACCGGGTCTGGCGGCACCGCGGGATCGCCGAACGCCGGCGGCTCGCGATCGCGTACGCGAATGAGGACGGTACCCTCACGCAGGGCACGATCCGCCCGCTCGGACTCTACTTCTGGGGCAAGGTCTGGACGCTCGCCGCGTGGTGCGAGTTGCGCACCGACTTCCGCAGCTTCCGCCTCGACCGCATCACCGAACCGTCGCTCACCGAGCCGTTCACCGACGAGCCGGACAAGACGCTCGACGTCTTCCTCGCCCGAATGCGCGCCGAAGCGCGCCGCTAGGTACCTATGTGCGGGCCGAGAAGCGCGCGATCTCGCGCTGGAACGCGATCGCGATGACGAGGAACGCGACGGCGACCAGCGTCACCGTCCCGCTGTTCATCGGGAGCTGCGTGCGCGCGTCGGCGCCGTGCGGCACGAGATAGCGCGCGAGGAACCGCAGCACGAACGCCGCGAGCCAAATGCCGAAGGTGACCTTCGACCCGCGCGCCATGACGGCATTCGGGAC
>DATHLL010000438.1:0-16748 GCA_035488195.1 Candidatus Elarobacter sp.
CCGACCGTCACGTTCTCGCCGACGACGCAGTACGGCCCGATGTCGGCGGTCTTGTGGACGTTCGCGCTCGGGTGGACGATCGCGCTGGAATGGATCACAAGTGCAGCACCGTCGCATCGTTCGCGAACGCCGACGGGTCGACCGAGATCGAGAACGTGAGCTCGGCGGTGACGACGGAGCGGCCGTCGACGCTCGCGCTCACCGCGACCCAGCCGATGTTCATCTTGTGCTTGATGACGCGCGCTTCCATGTCGAGCCGGTCGCCCGGTACGACCGGGCGCCGGAACTTCGCCTTGTCGATCGCGGCGAGATACGGCACCTTGCGCGCCATGTCGCCCGGCTCGAGGATCGCGGTGCCGCCGAGCTGCGCGAGCGCCTCGATCATGTAGACGCCCGGCAATACCGGGTTTCCCGGGAAGTGGCCGACCAGCATCGGTTCGTTGACGCTGATGTTCTTGTAGCCGCGCGCGCGGACCATCGGCTCGAGCTCGGTGATGCGGTCGATCAGCAGCAGCGGGTAGCGGTGCGGCAAGATCCTCATGATCTCGCGCACGTCGAGGATCGGCAACGGCGGTGGTTCCTCTACGTCACGACGTGGCGGAGACGGCGGACGGCTCGCCGCCGTGCGGGCTGAGCTCGCGGACCGCGGTGCAGTGCAGCTTGTGCCCGCTCTTGATCGCGATCACCTCGCACTGCGGGTACGCGCCGAGCAGCGCGAAGTCGCCGACGAGGTCGAGCACCTTGTGGCGCGCCGGCTCGTTCGGCGAGCGCAGCGGCGCGAGCGGACCGTCGGGGCCGAAGACGACCGCGTTCTCGAGCGTCCCGCCCTGCGCGAGCCCGCGCTTCACCAGCGACTCGACCTCGTGCAGGAACCCGAAGGTCCGGTTCGGCGCGATCTCCTGGCGGTAGGTCTCGGGCGCGATCTCCGCCTCGACGTACTGCGTCCCGATCGGCGCGGCGTAGTCGACCGTCATGCGGACGCGGAACGAGGGCGCCGGCACGACGATCAGCAGCTTCTCGCCGTCGTGGAAGACGCGCGTCTCGGTCGGGATCCAGCGCACGCGCGCCTCGTGCAGCGTCGCGAGACCGATGCGCGCGATCTCGTCGGCGAAGACCTTCGCGCTGCCGTCCTCGACCGGGATCTCCGGGCCGCGGACCTCGATCAGCGCGTTGTCGACGCCGCAGCCGAGCAGCGCCGAGAGCAGGTGCTCGACCGTCGAGACGGTGTGGCCGTCCTTCCCGAGGACCGTCGCGCGGACGGTGTCGACGACGTGCTCGGCGCGCGCGGCGAACTCGACCGCGCCGTTCAGCCGGAAGCGGAGGCCGTGGCCGGCCGGGGCGGGGAGGACGCGGACCTCGGCGGGCTCCCCGGTGTGGAGGCCGGGGCCCGCGAAGGCGATCGCGCCGCGCAACGTCGTCTGGTACTGCACGCGATGTCTCTAGCCGGGGCCGCGCTTTTCAAGGGCGTCGACCCGAGCGAACAGCTTCGGCAGCTTCCGGAGGTACGCCTGGAGCCGCACGTGGTCGCGGTGGTTCTGCGCCGGCTGGCCGGTGACGAACGCGCCGTCGGGAACGTCCCCCCAGACGTGCGAGGCGCCGCCGATCGTGACCCGGCTCCCGATCGTGATGTGGCCGGCGAAGAGCGCCGAGCCGGCGATCCGGTTGTAGTCGCCGATCGTCGTCGTCCCGGCCATCCCGGCGAAGGCGGCGATCGCGTTGTGCTTCCCGATCCGCGCGTTGTGGCCGATCTGGCACAGGTTGTCGATCTTCGTCCCCTCGCCGATCGAGGTCACCCCGGTCTGCGCGCGGTCGACGCAGGTGTTCGCGCCGATCTCGACGTCGTCGGCGAGCGCGACGATCCCGACCTGCGGGATCTTCACCAGCCGCCCGTCGAGGAACGCCCAGCCGAACCCGTCGCTCCCGATCACCGCGCCCGCCTGCAGGACGACCCGGTCGCCGGCGGTGCAGCGGTCGGCGAGGTACGCGTGCGGGTGGAACAGGCAGTCGGCGCCGGCGGCCGCGTCGGCGCCGACGACGACGCCGGCATGGAGCACGGTGCGGTCGCCGACCCGCGCGCGCGGGCCGATCGCGACGTGCGGCCCCACCCAGACGTCCGCGCCGAGCTGCGCGGTCGGGTGGACCGCGGCGGTCGGGTGGACGAACGGGCCGCGCGGCTGCGGCGGCGCGAGCGACTTCAGCAGCGCCGCCAGCGCGACGCGCGTCGACTCGACGGCGAGCAGCGGCTTGGGGTACGGCTCGCCGTCCGCGACCAGCGCCGCGTCCGTCAGCACGGCGCCGGCGCGCGACGACAGCGCGGTCCGCAGGTAGCGCTCGTCGACCGCGAAGGTCAGCGCGCCGCCGTCGGCGTCGTCGACCGCCGCGATCCGCTCGACCGGGAACGACGGATCGCCCACGACGCGCCCGCCGACACGCTCCGCGAGCTCCCCCAGCGTCCCCAGTGGATGCACTAAGGGCTCGGACTCGGCTTCTCGGTGATCTGGAGGATCTTCTCGATGTCCGGGGTGATGTCGACGCCGCCGTAGCCGACGTACTGGCGGGTGAAGACGTAGGTGAGGTGCTTGTCGGCGGCGACCTGTTTCGCCGCGTTGCTGACGTCGTTCGTCAGCTCGGTCTGCGCCTGGTTGAAGCGCGCCTGGAGCTGCGCGCGCGCGCGGTCCTTGTCGCGCGCCGGGCGGTTCGAGCGCTCGATGGTCTGCGCGTCGTTCGCGAGCTGGTTCTGGTAGTTCTGGAACTTCGGCCAGTTCTGCGCGATGCGCTGCACGTCGACCAGCCCGATGTTCGAGTCGGAGCCGCCGTGCGAGCACGCGCACAGCGTCGCGAGCAGCGTGGTGGTGAGGGCGGCGCGCAGGCCGGAGGTGATCGTCATTCGTGCAGGCTTTCGATGTCTTTGAGGGCATCCGGCGTGAGGTCCACTCCGCCGGCGGGGGGCGAGGCCACGACGTTGGTGAGGACGACGGCGATCCCGCGCTGCTGCGCGATGAGCTTCACCTCGCGGTCGATCTGCGCGACCATCTGGTCGTACAGCTCGTCGTGCTTCTTCCGCAGCGCGGCGACTTGCGCGGCCGCGCCGCTCTGCGAGCCGGCGTCGATCCCGTGCAGCTCGTTGTAGCGCCGCGAGAGATCGTCGCGCGTCTTCTTGAACTGCGCGATCGTCGTCTTCGCGTCGTTCTGGAAACGCTTCGTGTAGTCGCTGTGGAGCTGCTCGATCCGCGACCGCAGCGCGGGCGGCAGGTTCGGGTTGATCTGCTGCTGCGGCCGCCCGTTGACGACCTGCGTCTGCACGACCGGCCCGCCGGCCGGCGCGGCCGAGACCTGCTGCGCGAGCGACTGGCGCCGCTGCGAGAACGAGCTCAGCGAGCGGTTCTGGATCGCGGCGACCTGCGCGCTCAGATCGTGCTGCACTTGCTGGTGCAGCTCGGCGTTCAGCGTCAGCAGCGTCTGCTGGTCGCGGTTGCGCTGCGCGGCGAGCGCGTCGGCTTCCTTGCGGTCGAGCGCGGTGAGCTGCTTCTGCGTCTCGTCGCGCACCGCGTCGTCGAGCGCGAGCGAGGAGAGCTTCGTGCGCAGCGCGAGCCGCTGCGCGGCGTCCTCGCTGGCGAGCTTGAGCGAGAGCGCCGACTCCTTCGCCTGCAGCTCGTCGGCCTTGGCGCGGTAGGTGCGGTCGGCGCGGTCGGTGAGCGCCTTCTGCGCCGCCGCGATCTGCGCCTGATCCTGGCGCTGCAGCGTCTTGCGGTAGGCGTCGAGATCGCGCTGCGCCTGCGCCGCGACGCCGCTGCGCTGCTGCACCGCGGTCGCGTTCACGCTGCCGGCGATCTGCGCGGCGCTCGGGCCGGTCTGCCCCGCGTCGCGCATCGCCGCGGCGATCGCCGCGCTCTCTTCCTGCTGGTACTGCTGCTGCTTCTGGTTGAGCAGCTTGTTGGTGCGGTCGGCGGCGTCGCGCAGCTCCTTCTGCAGCGCGGCCTCGCGCTGCGCGAGCTGCGGATCGCTCTTCGCGACTTGCGGCGCCGTCGCGCTGAGGTCGAACGCCTCGATGCTGCGCTCGTAGCGCGCGAGCTGGTCGTAGAGCGGGTGCTTCTGCACCAGCTCGTCCATGCGCACGTAACCGACCGCGCCGCTCCCGGACGCGGCCGTACCCGGCGACCCTTGCCCATGCGCGCAGCCCGCCGTCGCGAGCAGTGCGAGCGCGATCGCCGCGGCACGCATTACTTCAGCTTGTCGACGACGTCTTTGGTGATGTCGGTGCCGCCGAAGACGATGTTGCCCTTGTCGACGACCAGGATCAGCCCTTTGCTCTTCGCGACGTCGGACATCGCGTTGCGCGTCTGGTCGACGACCGGCTGGAGCGTCGTCTTCTGCTTGTCGTCGAGCGTCTTGCGGTAGTCCTTGAGGATCGCGTCGCGGTCGGCGTCGGTCTTCGCCGTCTTCAGCTTGTCCTGCGCCGCGCGGTCCTGATCGTTCTTGAACTTCGTGAAGTCGTCGGTCGCCGCTTTGACCTTCGCGGTCTGGTCGATCGCCGACTGGTCGACGTAGCCGACCTTCGAGGGCGGCGGCGAGGAGCTCGGCGGGACGGGATCGCCGATCCCGGTCAGGAGCTGGCGGACGTTCGCCGTGATGTCCTGGCCGCCGAAGACGACGATCCGCTTGTCGACCACCACCGAGAGGTTCTTCGAGGACGCCACGGACGCGATCGCGACCTGCGCCTTCTGGAAGAGCGGGCCGAAGAGCTGGCGCTGCTTGTCGGCCATCTTCTGCTGGAACTCGTTGCCGAGCCGCGCCTGCTCCGCCTGCGAGGCGTGCTGCGCGCGGCGGATGTACTGCCCGCGCAGGCCGTTGCCGTAGTCGGTGAGCTGCTTGTTCGCGGCCTGGAACGACGGCAGCGCGGCGAGCGCGCCCTGGTCGAGCGAACCGATGTCGGTGACGTCGGTCGCGCCGATCGCGGGGGTCGCCAGCACGGCGACGCCGAGCGCGAACGCGAGCGCGGCTGCCCGGCCGCGCGTGAACGGGGTTTTCATGCTGCTAGAAACTCTGTCCGATCCCGAACGAGGTGTGCGTGCCCTGGCTTCCCTTGGCGAAGTCGAGACGGATCGTGTGAAGCCCGAGCTGCGGGACGTCGAAGCGGATCCCGACCCCGACGTCGCCGTGGAATGCGTATTTGTTGAGGTCGAAGGTGGTGGTCGTCAGCCCGGACGCGTCCGTCTGGACCGACTTGCCGCCGCGGATGCGGGTCCCGCCGCTCTCGGCGAACCCGACCAGCGAGAACTTGCGGTCCTGCGTGAGCGGGATGCGCAGCTCCATCTGCCCCAGCAGGATGTCGGTTCCGTAGAACGGGTCCGAATACCCGCGCAGGTCCTGGTCGGAGAAGATGAAGAGCTTGTTGGTCGGGATCGCCCCGGTCGAGATCCCGGCCCGGCCGTGGACGCCGAACGTGGCGTTCCGCATCACCGGGAAGAACTTCGCCAGGTCGACCGTCGTGAGCGTGTAGTTGAAGTCCGAGCCGAAGCCGTGGGTGCTGATCTCGTCGCTGAGGTTCATCAGCGTCCCGCGGCGGGGGTTGAAGACGTCGTCGCGCGAGTCGGCGCCGAAGCCGAGCAGCGCGCTGCGGACCTTGTACGGGCGGCTCGCGTCGATCGTCGCGATCGAGGGCGCGTTCACGCCGTAGGCGTTGTTCAGCACGTTGCAGGACGAGCCGAGCAGCGCCGTCGTCGGGTCGGTGCAGTTCGAGGTGGTGCTGACCACGCCGGTGCTCGCCGCGGTCGGGAACACGTAGCCGCTCGGGAGCTGCGCCGAGGCGGCGACCTCCTGGACGTTGCCGCCGACGCTGACGTGGTAGACGTCGGTCAGCCGGCGCCCGACGGTCACCGAGACGCCGGTCGAGCGCGCCTTGTAGGTCGAGACGACGCCGTTGACGAGCTGCGGGTTCGTCACGTCGATCGGGACCAGCGTGACCGGGATGTCGCTCCCGGTCGGGCACGCGGTGGTCGACGAGGACGACGAGGACGTCGAGCAGGCGAAGTAGACCGGGTAGAAGTTCGTCTGCTGCTGGGTGAAGAGCGTCGCGCCGAGGCTGTACTTCTGCGAGCGCTCGGTCTTCCCGACGTAGGGGATCGTCACCGAGAGCTGCGCGTCGCTGACCTGCGAGCCGCGCTCGAGGCGGATCGAGGCGCCGTTCCCGGTCCCGTTGATGTTGTTCTCCTGGTAGGAGAGGGTCCCGGTCAGGCCGGTCCCGGTGATCCCGCCGGAGTAGCCGGCGCCGAGCGTCGCGGTCCCGGTGCGCTGCTCCTTGACCTGCCAGTTGACGGTGATCAGCGCCGGCCGCTTCGGGTCGGGGCCGGGCTTGCTCTGGAAGTCGATCTTCTCGAAGAAGCCCAGGTTGTTCAGGCGGTCGTAGTCGCGGCGCAGCCCGGAGTCGGTGATGACCATCCCGGGGCGCAGCCGCAGCTCGCGGCGCACGACCTCGTCGTGCGTCTTCGTGTTGCCGGTGATCTCGACGGCACCGACCCGCAGGACGCTGATCGAGTAGCGGACGTCGGCGGTCCCGGCCTTCGCGTCGACGCTCGCCGGGTCGACGCCGGCCTCGACGTCGCCGAGCTTGAGGTCGTACTTCTCGTAGAGCGCCTTGAGCGCGTCGTAGTCCTTGTCGCGCTGCGCCTCGGAGTACGGCTGGCCGGGCTTCGTCACCAGCGCCGCCTTGATGAGGTCGGGGCGCAGCAGCGGGTCGGCCTCCGGGTACGGCGTGATGATGATGTTGCGGACGGTCAGCCCTTCCTGGATCTTCAGCGTCAGGACGCCTTCGGGGCTGATGTTGACGTCGGTGACGTGCGAGGGGAGCTGCCCGCCGAACCCGATCTTGTCGTAGTAGCTGTTAATCTTGAGGACGTCTTGCTGATAGGTCTTGATGTTGAAGACCTGGCCGGGCGCGGTGTCCATCAGCGCCATCAGGGTGTCGGCCGAGACGCTCTTGTTCCCGTCGAACCGGATCGAGGTGACGACCGGGTTCTCGATGACGCGGTAGGTCACCGCGACGCCGTCCGGGCGCTGCTTGATGATCGGCGGCGCCTGGTCGGCGAAGAAGCCGAGGTCCGCGATCGCGCGCAGGTCGGCCTGGACCTTCGCCGGATCGAACGGATCGCCGACCTTCGTCGTGACGACCGCGAGGATCCGGTCGGTGGGGATGTGCGCGTTTCCGGTGACCGAGACCGAGACGACGGTCGGCGAGGGCGCGGCCGGAGCGGAATTGGCCGGCAGCGCCAGGCCGACCAGCGCGAGCACGGCGAGCACGATGCGCGGCGTGCGGCGGAACCGATGGAACAAGCGAAAGACGTCCTTCGTGCGAGATTCCGACCCGATCGCCGGTCAGAGGGACCGCCGGGTCGCTGATATGGGCGTAACGCGCATCGCTCCATGCGCGTTCCCGGCACCCAGGGTACGACACTGTCGCGGCAGCCCCTCGCGAGCGACCATGGCTTTACGCGGGGGCGGCTTGCGGCGAAGCCGCAAACGCGATGGGTTCGGCGCTCGTCCAGAGCGCCGAACCCACTCACGGGTATTTGCGGACGATCGAGAAGGTGAACCCTTGCCGGTTCGAGACCGGCTGGATCCCCTGCAGGCGCTGGGTGCCGGTGAACGCCGAGGTGCCGTTCGCGTTCGAGGTGATCGCCGGGACGCCGTTCTGCGTGAAGTAGCTGAACTGCACCGAGGTCGTCGCGTCGGGCCGCGCGGTGAAGCCGAGCTGCGTGCGGACCGGCCGCGAGAGCGTCTGGCCGAAGCTGGCGTAGACGTCGCGCTTCCCGAGCTGCTTGAGCGCGTTGTAGCCGACGCCGCCGCCGTAGTCGACGGTCAGCTCGAAGTCGGTCAGCCCGAAGCGCCCGGTGAAGAGCCGCTCGACCGGCGCCAGGAAGCGCTGCGTGAGCTGCCCGTTCAGCACCGAGAACGCCTCCTGGTTGAAGTTGATCACGCCGGCCTGGTACGCCGTGACGCCGGGCGGGAGGAGCGGGTTCGACTCGCCGGGCGCGCCGCGCAAGGTCGTCCCGTTCTGCTGCTGGCCGAAGTTGACCGCGCCGAAGACGGAGGCGTCGAGCAGCAGCCCGATGATCTGCTCCTGCGAGTAGGGCGGGTTCGAGGAGTACTGGATCACCGAGCCGGTCCCCGCGGCGAGCTCGTCGGCCGGCCCGTCGACGCTGACGGTGATGTCGGCGCTACCGACCGAGTTCCGGGTCGGGTCGGGATCGGGGTTGGTCACGTGCGCGTAGGCGCGCAGGTCGATGTACGGGAGCAGCCCGTTCTGCGGGTTGAACGCGACCGCCGCCTGCTGGACGCGGAAGGCGCGGTTGTAGGTCGAGAAGACGCCGCCCGGGGTCGCGGTCAGCACGCCGGCGAGCTTCGGGGCGGAGAGCGACCCGGTCAGGTCGAGCGTCCCGGTCGTCCCGATGTCGATGTACGGCGAGGAGGCCTGGACGTGGACGTTCTTCCCGGCGTGCGCCATCACGTCGAGCGCGACGTCGAACGGGAGCCCGCCGCCGCCCGCGCCGCCGCCGTTCCCGGCGCCGCCGCTCGCGCTGCGGTAGATCGAGAGGATCGGGATCGAGGCGTTCGAGAGCGTGACGTCGCCGGAGAGGACCGGCTTCGGCGTCGCGCTGCGCAGCCGCATCGTCCCGTCGACGACGCCGCGGCCGTAGGTCGGCGAGTCGACCCGCGCCCCGTGCGCGGTCAGCCCGATCGCGTAGTTCCCGGTCTTCGCGCCGGGCAGCGGGAGGTCGAGCCGCCCGCCGCCGTCGAGCGTCCCGCCGCCGACGTTCGCGTGGAGCGCCTCCAGCGCGACGCTGGTCCCGCCGAACGCGAGCTGCGCGTTCGCGTTGGTGATCGCCGCCCGGTCGAGGTCGGAGACGTACATCCCGTTCGCGAGCGCGATCGTCCCCGCGACCCGCGGCGCCGCCGGCGTCCCCTCGATCGAGAGCCGCCCGTCGGCGGTCCCGCCGAGCTTGGTGTGCGGGCCGGGGACGAACGGCGCGAACGGCGCGAGGTCGAGCCCGCTGACCGCGACCGAGAACGAGAGCGGCGCGTCGCGCGTCACGCCGAGCGGCTGCAGCGTGAGCGGGAGCAGGCCGGTGACGACGACGTTCCCTTTCGCGAACGTCGCCTCGGCGTCGTTGACGTTCAGCGTCTTGCCGTCGTAGCCCACGTTGCCGAGGACGCGCGGGATCGCGAGCGTCTTGTAGCGCGCGTCCGTCATCTCGAAGCCGACCGTCGCGCGCGGCTTCGCGAGCGAGCCGCCGATCAGCGCGTTCGCCGTCACTGCGCCGCCGACGTCGTAGCGCGGTCCCTTGGGATACACCGCCGCCAGCGCTTTGGCGACGTCGGGCGTATCCGCGCGCACCGAGAGCGCGAGCGGCGCGGCGGTCGAGAACCCGAACGAGCCGGTTGCGTCGAAGCGCGCGAAGCCGAGGTCGAGCGCGCTGCCGGCGATCGAGACGCGGTCGCCGGCGCTGCGCGCGTGCGCGCTCGCCGAGACGACCTTGTAGCCGAAGATGGAGCCGTTCGCCAGCGTCGCGTCGCCGCTCACGCCGAGCCGCGGCCAGCGCCCGGCGATCGTCCCGTTCGCGCTGACCTGGCCGAGCAGCGGCGCGGTGATCCCGAACGGCGGGAGCCAGGTCGCGAGATCGACCTGCTGCGCGCTGACGTTCGCGCGGTACGACGCGTCCTCGATCGCGCGCACGGGGCCGCCCGAGGCCGGCGCCATCGAGCCGTTCGCGCGCAGCGCGCCGTGCGCGCCGCGGACGTTCAGCGCCGCGGCGACCGTCCCGCCGCGCTGCGACCAGGTCGCGTCGGTCGTGCCGAAGGTGAAGCGGCGGTAGCGGAAGCCGGTGACGTTCACGTGCCCGCTGGTCCGCGTCGCGACGCCGTCGTTCGCGAACATCAGCGCGACCGGCCCCTGTCCGGCGAGCGTCTCGGCCTCGTCGAAGTAGTCGTCGAAGTCGGCGAGGTTCGCGTTCGCGCTGCGCACGTCGACCGAGAACGCGCCGCGCGCGATCGACGCCGCCGCGTCGACGTTCGCGCGCGTCGAGCCGACGGTCACGACGCCGCGGCTGGCCGCGATCGAGCTGGTGGTGATCGCGACGCCGGCGCGCGCGTCGCGGAACGCGAGCCCGTTGTACGAGCCCTCGGGGACCGCGACCTCGCCGCCGATCCGCGGCCGCGCGCCGTTCCCGCGGACCCGCACGTCGGCCGAGAAGCTCCCCTCGAGGTACTTCACCGGGAGCCGCAGCGCGCGGCGCACCTCACCGACGTCGCCGATCGGGACCTGCGCGTTCAGGTCGTACGCCAGCGCGTCCGGGCCGTTCGCGCCGATCCCGTAGACCTTGCCGTCGAAGGTCCCGTAGGTCGTGCCGAACGCAGCGACGCCGCGGCGGACGTTCGCGGTCCCGTCCGCCAGCGCGAGGTCGGCCCCGCCGCTGATCGGGTAGCCCGCGGCGCGGCCGTCCTCGACGCCGACCAGGCCGTCGAAGCTCGGCGCCCCGCCGCGGATGTCGGCGAGCCCGAAGAAGGCGAGCGTCCCGGCCTGCAGCGGGAGCCCGGCGCCGCGCAGCGCCGAGACCGGGACCGCCGGCGCCGAGACCAGGAACGGTCCGCCGGCGTCCGAGGCGACGACCTGGCCCCCGCCCAGCGATCCGTCGGCGGCGATCAGCCGCAGCGTCTTGCCGTCGTCGACGGCGAGCGTCCCGGCGACCCGGTCGACCGCGATCCCGCGGATCCGCGCGCCCGGCAGCTCGGCGCCGGTCGTCTGCACGACGATCCGTTTGGGCCCGATCGTCGCGCGGATCGGGCCGTGGACCGCGCCCTGCGCGCTCGCGTCGGCGATGAACGGGCGCAGGTTCTCGAGCCGCCCGTCGTAGTCGCCCTGGAGCGCGAAGACGTCGCCGTCGAAGGCGCCGTCGCCGCTGAAGCGGCCGAGCGGCCCGGCGAGGTTCGCCGAGAGCCGGATGTCGCTGAACGACCCGCCGAGCCGGACGGTCCCGCTCCCGAGCGCGTACGGGCCGTAGCGCAGGTCGCGCCCGCGCATCGTCCCGGCGATCCCGAACGCGTCCGGGGTCCCGCCGCCGGCGAAGTCGCCGTCGATCACCCCGGCGACCGGCGGGATCGCGGCGGCGATCCCGCCCGGCAGCGTCGCGGCCTGGCGGACGTCGGCGAGCCGGAAGTTGCGCGCGTGGATCCAGCCGGCGCTCTGCGAGATCGGCCGCTCCAGCTCGAAGGCGCCGGCGAACGACTCGCCGTTCGCGCGGGTGAACGCGAGCGGCCCGAACTCGCCGACGCCTTTCTGGTCGACGCTGAACGTCCCGGCGCCGGTGGTGCGGCCGACCGCGCCGATCGTCCCGCGCGCGTTGAAGGCCTCGCCCGGCGGTTCGTTCAGCAGCACCGTCGCGATCACGTTCGCGTCGGGCGCGAGCATGTCGGCGTACGGGAGCGACGAGCCCGCGCCGGCCGCGTTCACCGCGATCGCAATGTCGTTCTTGCCGTCCTGGCCGAGGATCACGCGGCCGCCGAGCCCCAGGCTCGCGCTGCCGTAGCGCGCGGTGACGCCGCCGAAGGTGATCGCGCCGTCGTAGTAGTCGATCAGCCCGTCGACCGCGTCGGCGGGATACTTGTCGTAGCTCAGGTGCGGCGCGCTGAAGCGCGTGCGGATCAGCGGCTTGTTCAAGCTCGAGGCGAGCAGCGTCTCGAAGTGCGAGCCGCCGCGCAGCGGCATCTTCGCCAGGAACGTGAAGAGCGAGCGCACCTCGTGCAGGTCGGAGCTCGCCGCGAACCCGAGCCGGAACGTGGGCGCGGAGAACAGGTCGTACATCGCGCCGCGCCCGTGCACCGGGATCCCGTCGATCGTGGCAGTCACGGATGTCGTCGCGATCGCGTCGTCGGTGATGACGAGCGGCGCGTCCACGTCGCGGATCTCGTGCGCGAGCGCGGAGACGTAGAGCGCGCCGCCGCGCAGCCGCGCGCCGCCGCCGAGCTTGTAGGCGAACTCGTCGCCGGCCTTCGGCGCGAGCGCGTAGTAGCGCGCGTCGACGTCGTCGAGGACGCCGTCGTCAAAGCGGAACGACGCCGAGTGGATGAAGAACCCGAGCGCCCCGCGCATCGGCAGCTCGCGCGCGGTGATGCGGTTGAGCGCGATCCCGCGCTGCACGTCGATCACCGTCCGCTCCGAGAGCGGGTAGCGCGCGATCGGCGCGCCGGGCGCGCGGCGCGCGACGAGGACGCCGTCGACCTTCGCGGTCGTGCGCGCGTCCGACTTGACCGAGGCGTCGATCGAGACGTGCTCGATCGTCTGGTACGCCAGGTCGCGCTGCAGCGGCGCGGCGTCGACCAGCCGGATCGTGCCGTCGCGGATCCGGGCGGTGAAGTAGAGCGGCGCGGCCGCCTTGCGCGTCGGCGCCGGCGGCGTCCCCGAGGTCCCGCCGGTGCGGTTGAACGTCAGCGTCCCGTCGGCGTGGCGGGTGATGGTGAGGACCGGCTTCTGGATCGCGATCGCGGCGAAGCCGAAGCGGTGCTGCCCGCCGGGGAAGATGTCGCGCAGCGCGTAGTCGACGTCGACCCGCTGCGCGTCGAGGACGGGATCGCCGTTCTTCACCACGTGGACGTCGAACAGGACGGCGTGGCCGGTCCCGAGCGTCTGGCCGCCGATCGTCACCTGGTAGCCGGTCGCGGCCGAGAGGACCGTTTGCAGCACGGCGCGCGTGATCGCGTGGCGGGCCGCGATCACCACGACGAGAACAGCCGCGACGGCCGCGGCGACGATCACCGCGCGACGCGACGCTCTCACGCCAAACACCGCTTCCTACGTCCCCGAGCCACCGTCTTTACAAACGCCGCGTTCCTAGGGAACGTCTCCCAGCTAGGTTCTCAGGATTAGAGATCGAGATTCCGGACGGTGCGGGCGTACTCTTGGATGAAGAGCTTGCGCGGCTCGACCTTCTCGCCCATGAGCTCGGTGAAGACTTTCTCGGCCTCCTCGCCCGCCTCGTCGAGCTCGACCCGCTTGAGCCGGCGCGACTGCTGGTCCATCGTCGTCTCGGCGAGCTGCTCGGCGTCCATCTCGCCCAGCCCCTTGAACTGCTGGATGGTGAACTCTTTGGGGTCGTCGCCGTTGAAGATCTGCTGCAGCTCGGCGTCGTTGAACGCCCACCACTGCTTCTTCCCCTTCTTCACCCCGTAGAGCGGCGGCTGCGCGATGTAGACGTAGCCCTGCTCGATCAGCGCCTTCATCTTGCGGTAGAAGAACGTCAGCAGCAGCGTGCGGATGTGCGAGCCGTCGACGTCGGCGTCGGTCATGATGATGATCTTGTGGTAGCGCAGCTTCGCGAGGTCGAAGTCGTCGCCGAACCCCGCGCCGAGCGCGGTGATCATCGTGCGGATCTCCTCGTTCGCGAGCATCTTGTCGATCCGCGCCTTCTCGACGTTGAGGATCTTGCCGCGCAGCGGGAGGATCGCCTGGGTGTTCGGGTCGCGGCCGCCCTTCGCCGTCCCGCCGGCCGAGTCGCCCTCGACCAGGAAGATCTCCGAGTCGGCCGGGTTCGTCGTCTTGCAGTCGACGAGCTTGCCGGGCAGACCGCTCCCTTCGAGCACGTTCTTGCGCCGGGTGAGGTCGCGCGCTTTCTTCGCCGCCTCGCGCGCGCGCTGCGCCTGCATGCACTTCTCGACGATCGCGCGCGCGATCTTCGGGTTCTCCTCGAGGAAGAACTCGAGCCGCTCGGTGACGAGCTGGTTGACGATCGGGCGGATCTTCGCGTTGCCGAGCTTGGTCTTGGTCTGGCCCTCGAACTGCGGCTCCTGGAGCTTCACCGAGACGATCGCGGTGAGCCCTTCCATGCAGTCGTCGGTCGAGAGGTTCGGCTCCGACTCCTTGAGCATCCCGCGCTTGCGCGCGTACTCGTTGACCTTCCCGGAGACCGCGGTGCGGAAGCCGGTCAGGTGCATCCCGCCTTCGATCGTGTTGATGTTGTTCGCGTACGAGTAGACGACTTCGTTGTAGCCGTCCTGCCACTGGAACGCGCACTCGACGACCACGTCGTCGCGCTCGCCGTTGGTCGAGATCACCGGCGTGAGCGACTCCTTGTTCTCGTTGAGCCACTCGACGAACGAGATGATCCCGCCCTCGTACATGTACGTGCGCTCTTTCGGCTCCTCGCCGCGCTCGTCGCGGAGCTTGATCGAGAGACCGCGGTTCAGGAACGCGAGTTCGCGCAGCCGCGCCTCGAGGATCTTCCACGAGAGCTCGAGCGTCTCGAACATCTCGGGATCGGGCTTCCACCACTGCAGCGTCCCGGTGCCTTCGGCGCGGCGGACCTTCTTGAGCTTCTGCGTGGTCGCGCCGCGCTCGAAGCGGATCTCGTACTCCCAGCCGTCGCGCTTCACGCGCGTGATCATCCACTCCGAGAGCGCGTTCACGACCGAGATGCCGACGCCGTGCAGCCCGCCCGAGACCTTGTAGCCGCCGCGCGCGCCGAACTTCCCGCCGGCGTGCAGGATCGTCATCGCGACCTCGACCGCCGGCATCTTCTCCTCGGCGTGCATGTCGACCGGGATCCCGCGCCCGTCGTCCTCGACGGAGACCGAGCCGTCCTTGTAGAGGACGACCGAGAGGTTCTTGGCGTAGCCGCCCAGCGCTTCGTCGACGCCGTTGTCGACGGCTTCGTAGACGAGCTGGTGGAGGCCCCGCTCGGCGGTGTTGCCGATGTACATCCCGGGGCGCTTGCGAACGGCCTCCAGGCCTTTCAAGACCTGGATTTGATCGCCGGTGTAGTCGTCGTCTTTCATTCGCTGTTTTCTTCGACGCGAACGACAATGTCACCCCGAGCGGCTCATCCTTCGACAAGCTCAGGATGACATCGAACCGGCTCTACGCCGGTTCGGTCTCGATCTTTTGCACGAACTCGTAGAGGTCGCCGAGCGCGTTCTTGCGCACGCCGGAGTCCATCTCCAGACGGAGCGGATCGATCCGCGTCTCGAGCAGGACGAACGAGCTTGCGAGCTTGCGGATGCGGACGCGGTCGATCGGCTGCCGGAGCGCGTGCAGCTTGCTCGCGCGCCACAGCTCGTCCCACCAGGCCTGCAGCAGGCGGCGGCGGACCGCGTCGTATGCGTCGGGCGTCAGCCCGTCGACCAGTCCGAGGACTTCCTCGGAGCCGAGCCACGGCGCCTCGAAGAGCAGCCGCTCGCACGCGAACCGGCGGCTCCGCTCGGCGGCGTCGCGGCACGGCGTGCAGATCGTCCCGCCGTCGATCGCCGCCTCGCAGGCCGTGCAGAACGTCCCGCCCTGCGCGCGGTGCGCGGCGCGGTTGCGCTCGACCGCCCGCCGCAGGCGCGCGAGCGCGTCGTCGAGCGTCTTTGCCGGCGCCTCCGCCCGGCCGTCGGCCGACGCGCGCCGCGGCCCGCCCGGACCGTCCGGAACGGCGATCGGGCGGCGCAGCTTCCCGACCCGGAACCGCAGCCGCGCGAGGGTGCGCGTCTCGGGGAGCGCGCGCAGCCCGCGGACGATCTCCGGCTCCAGGAACGCGAGCTGGTGCGACCACGCGGCCGAGGCGGTCAGCACGATCAGCGCGTCGCGCTCCAGCGCGACCGGCTGCGCGGCGCGCGCGACGTCGTTCCCGACCAGCTCGACCCACGCGGCCCGCACCGCGACCAGCGGATCGGCGACGGCGCCCGGCGTGGGCCGCCAGCCGTCGAGGATCGTCCCGAGCCTCAGCACGCGGGCCGGGCTTCGCGGCGAGCGCGCCCGCTCGTCAGCACGGCGTCACGGTCGCGGCGCGGATCGACCAGGTCGCGGCGGCGCCGATCTCGCGCGGCAGCTCGGTCGTCGTGAGAAAGGCCTGCTCGAAGCCTTCGACGGCGCCCAGGAAGCCGCCGGCGCGCTCGGCGTCCAGCTCGGAGAGGACGTCGTCGAGCAGCAGGATCGGAGCGTCTCCGGTGCGGGCGCGCATCACGTCGTATTCGGCGACCTTGAGCGCGAGTACCGCCGTCCGCTGCTGCCCCTGCGAGCCGAACGCCGCCAGCGGCGTCCCGTCGACCAGCAGCCGCAGGTCGTCGCGGTGCGGACCGACCAGCGTCGTGCGCCGCCGCACCTCGCTCTCGAGCGCGTTCGCCAGCGCTTCGGCGACGTCGCCTTCCGGGTTCGGCGCGTACGTCACGCCGAGCCGCTCGCGCGCGCCGCGCCAGCGCGAATAGATCGCCGCGGTCGCCGCCGCGAGCTCGTCGACGAAGGCGCGCCGTGCCGCGATCAGCGCCGACGCCGGCCGCACCAATTCGTCGTTGTACGCGAGCAGCAGATCGCGGTCCGGCGCGATCGCGCCGCGCAGCAGCGCCGACTTCTGCTGCACGACCTTCTGGTACAGCGCCAGATCGCGGTAGTACGTCGGCGACAATTGCGCGAGCGCGCCGTTGAGGAACGAGCGCCGCAGCGCCGGCCCGCCGCTCACCAGCTGCAGATCCGCCGGCACGAACGTCACCACGCGCGTCCGCCCGAGAAACCGCGCGAACCCGACGGCGCCGCCGTTCACCTCGAAGCTCTTTCGCGTGCCCGCCGGCGTCCGCGCGATCGCACACCGCAGCCGAATTTCGCCCGCGGCGATGCGCGCCTCACCGGCGATCTCCGCGCGTTCCGTTCCGCTGCGGATCAGCTCGCTCTCGCGGTGCGCGCGAAACGACTTCCCCGTCGCCAGCATCGCGAGCGCTTCGAGCAGGTTCGA
>DATHLL010000439.1:0-14042 GCA_035488195.1 Candidatus Elarobacter sp.
GCAACGGCGTATCCGACCTCGCTGGTCGCGACCGCGAGCGACGCCAACGGCGGCCTCGCGACGAGCAGCACGATCGTCGACGTGACGAGCGCCGTGTACGTCGCGTACGCGAACGGCGGCGCGCCGGCGATCGCGCGCTTCGACGTGCACGGGACGCCGCTGCCGCTCCCGTCCGGCGCGTTCGCGGGGCTCGCGAACCCCGTCGCGCTCGCCTACGACGCCGGCGACCGCGCGATCTTCGTCGCCGACGCCGCGCGCGGCGAGGTCCTCGCTTACGACGAGAACGGCGGCGCGCTCGCCTCGTACGCCCCGCCGGCGGTCGCCGGCGCGAACGGCGTCGCGTACGACCCGCACAACGGCAACCTCTACGCGTCCGGGACCGCGGGCGTGACGGCGTTCGCGCCGAACGGCGGACCGCCGCTCGGCGGCGTCCCCGCGACGTTCGCGGCGACGAGCGCGCACGGGATCGCCTTCGTCGCCTCGGGCCCGTACTCCGCACTGAATGAGCTGGTCGTCGGCAACGCCTCGGCGTCGCCGCGGCTGGCGTTTTTCACGGAGCACGGCGGGAACGCGGGCACCACGGCGCTCGCCGCGCCGCCAATCGCGATCGCGTACGGGCCGCCCGTCTCGGTCAACCAGTCGCCGCAGACGACGGCGCAGCTCTACGTCACGAGCGCGAACGGCGTCGCCGCCTACGACGCGTTCGGCGCGGGCGTTTCGAGCGCCGCCGACGCCGGCGCGCCGTTCGGGATCGCCGTCGACCCGAACGCCGGCCCGCCGCTCGCCGCCGAGCGCGCGGCGAACGCGCTCACCGCCTACCAGCTCGACCTCGCCGCGACCGACGCGACGCGCTCGTTCGCGACGCCGCCTTCGCTCGGCCTGACCCAACCGCAAGGAGTTTGCTTTGTCTTCTAAGCTCTTCGGCGCGTGCGCGCTCGCGCTCGCGCTCGGCATCACGGCGAGCGCCGGCGACGCGCGGCCGTACCGCCGCCCGGCCGCCGTGCCGCTCGTCCCCGCCTCGCAGCGCGTCGCGTTCATGGGATACCTGCACGACGGCCGCACCGCGACGGTGTACACCGACGGCCGCGTCACGATCACCCCGACGCCCAGCGCACGCCCGCGTCCCGCCGGGCGCGCGGGGCTCGTCGCCGCACTCCGCACCGCCGCCACCCGCACGCCCTCGAGCGGCCGCACCATGCAGACGTACATCCCCGTCGCCCGCTACGGGACGCTGGACGACGACGTCGCGCCGAACGTGCGCCGCCGAATCCTCTTCGACCTCGAGCACCCGCCGCAGCGCGTCGTCCCCGGCAGCGTGATCGTCGTCTTCAAGCCGGGCGTCACGGCGACCCAAGACCTCGACGCGCTGACGCCGGCAGCGACGCTCTCGCTGCGCCGGACGCTGCTGAGCAAACGCGGAAACCTCACCCCGCACTCGTTCACGACCGACGCGCACGTGAACCGCACGCTGATGAACCTGGGCGTCGACCGCGTGCAGCGGCTCCTCTCCGGCACCGGCCGCGCCGCGCTGGCCGCGATGCGCGGCCGCGCCGAGTCGCGCGTGCGCCGCTCGCTGCTCGCCTTCGACAACGCGTTCGTCGTGCACGCGTCGGCATCGACCGTCGCGAAGGCGGTCCGCGCGCTGCGCGCCGAGGCGTCGGTGGCGTACGCGGAACCTGACTACGCCGTCGCGCCGATGACCGCCGAGCGGCGCGCGATCCCGGCCGACGCGGTGCGCGAGATCGCGGGCTACCGCCGCGCGCCGCGCGCGTTCGGCCGCTCCACCCGCTCGACCGCGCCGCCGCAGGTCCCCTCGAACGCCGCGGTCAGCTTCAACGTGCAGGCGTTCCTCGACGCTCCGGGCGTCGACGCGATCGCCGCGTTCGACGAGATCGGCCAGCGCTTCGGACAGCTCCCCGGCACCGGCGAGATCGTGACGAACGTCGGCGTCGGCGACGTCGACGACGCGTCGGCCGCCTCGAATCCGAACGACCCGTGCCACGACATCGTCGCCGGCATCGGTCCGACGACGCACCTGATCGGCGGCCAGCGGTACCTCGATCTTCCGTCGATGCCGCTGATCCCGGTCTGGGTCTCCGACACGTCGGGGACGCTCTCGGCGACGACGGAGGTCTGCAACGTCGACCCGTCGCTCGGCGAGGTCGGGCTCGACTTCTCGGTGATGGCGCCGCTCCCGCACGAGCAGCAGCGCCCCGGCGAGATCGGCGCCGGCGCGACCGATCTGCTCGGGATCGCGCCGGGCGCGTCGTACCGCTGGGTCGCGCCCGGCGCGGCGGACGGCGTCGTCGGGATCGGCGAGGCGCTCACGGCGCTGATCGCCGCGGCGCGCCAGCAGCCCGCACCGAACGTGATCACGGCGAGCATCGGCTTCGGCGCCGACGGCGAGGGTTTCCCGAGCCGCTACCTCGAGGACGACCCGCTCGCGCAGAGCATCGTCGCCTCGATCGTCGCCTCGAACGTCGTCGTCTGCCTGGCTGCGAACGACGGGACGCGGCTGTTCACCGGCGCCGCGATCGGCCCGTCTGGCGGGAGCGCCGCGACGAACTCCGGCACGACCGGGACGACGACGATCGACGATCTCTACACCTCGACCGCTCCGTCCGTCGTCCCCGACAGCGGCGCGATCGACGTCGGCGGCACCACGCTCAACGAGGCGCAGACGTATCCGGAGACGCGCTTCAACGGAATGCTCGGCTTCTCGAGCGGCTTCGGAAGCCGCGTGAACATCGCGGCGCCGAGCGACAACATCGAGTCGCTGTATCTCGCCGGTGGCGGGTACGACGCGGTGGGGACGGGCCTCGCCGGCGGCACCTCAGCGTCGTCGCCCGAGGTCGCGGCGGCCGCGGCGGTGGCACTGCAAGTCGCGCGGCTGACCGGACACCCGTTCACCAGCGCGACGCAGGTCCGCGACGCGCTCGTCGCGACCGGGACGCCGGTCGTCAACGCGCCGCAGTCCGACGTCCCGCTGAACGTCGGGCCGCAGGTGAGCGTGCGCCGCATCGTCGAGCAGCTTCTCGCCGCGTCCGGCAAGCCGGTGCAGCCCGCGATCGCGCGCGTCGCCGTGCACGGGCGGCGCAGCGGCTCGTTCATCGCGACGACGAACACGCGCTACGTCAACGACGCGACGTTCGTCAGCGCGCTCGACCCGTCGTACATCAAGCTCGACGGCCCGTACACCGTGCCGAGACAGAGTCACAGCATCTCGTTTCCCGGCACCGACACCGGCGCCGAGCTCGAGTCGTACATCACGATCGCGCCCGACTGGGAAGCGATCCCCGCGAACGCGACCTTCCGGCTCACCGTCGCCGGCCAGCCGGGACGCGTGATCGCGACGACCCCGTCCGCGCGCCTGCTGCCGGCGCAGCTCTTCGCCGCGGCCGGCGTGCCGCTCACGCCGGGCGTGTCGCGAACGCTCTCGCTGACGTACACGGCGTCGGTCGGACTGCACGCCGTCGCGGAGTCGACGTTCCAGCTCACCTTCGGACCGCCCGCCGCGAGCTCGCGCCTCGTCCTCGCGCCGCAGGTGCCGCCGGTCGTGAGCGGTTCGACGATCCCGGTGACGTACGACATCGGCACCTATCCGACCGCGCTGCTGCGCGCGCCGGTGCTGAACGTCTCGATGCCGGACACCGGCAGCGCGTGGTTCACCGAGGTCGGCCTGTATCCGTATTACTCGGTCCCGCTCACCGCGACGCACGGGACGGTGAACGTCCCGGTCTCCGCGCTGGCCGGCGCGGGGACGTACACCATTTGGATCGATCTCAATCCGGGTCTCACGCAGTTCCAGTCCGACTACAGCGACCTCGCGTTCACGCGCGTCGACGCGGGCTCCGCGCGGCCGCCCGCGCCGCTCCTCTCGTACGGCGCGAACGGCGCGAAAGTCCATTCGCTCAGCATCCCCTACAAAGGGACGTTCGACGTCTCGTACGACGTCTCGCAGGTCCCGAACGCGACCGGCGCGATCGTCGAGCTCTCGGCGCCGCCGCCGTCCCCGTTCTTCTACAGCGGGTTCTACGGGCCCGGGAACAACACGTTCCGGAACCCCAACGGCAACCAGCTCGACGACGACGGCGTCGTGAGCGGCTCGATCTACCACGTCGCGACCGGCGGGACGACCGGCACGATCGCGATCGACGCCGAGGCCGCGAAGATCCCGGTCACCTCCAGCGTGAACGTGCGCGTGATTCCGACGGCGGCCGGCACGCCGGTCGCCGAGGCCAGCGACGCCGACACCCTGACGTACGAAGGGATCGCCTCCGGCCTCGGCACCCCGATCTCCACGCTCTTCCTGAATCCGAACGGCACCGACGGCTACCTCGGCGAGTCGGCCGAGGTCTACGCCAGCCAGTCCGTCAACGTTCCCTTGTACACCTTCGAGCCGTTCGACCTCGGAACCGGCGCGGTCGGCTCGGTGGCGCTCACGACAACGACCCCCACGACGTCGTACAACCCGATCGTCCAAAACGACGCCAACCTGGTCTCGACGTCGCTCGATCTCGGGTCGATCCAGAACTACCTCGCGGCGCCGATCGGCGCGGGATATGCGACGTACGCCTTTCCGCCCGGGACGATGCCGGCGAGCGCGATCGTCGTCGCGGTCGCGCCGACCTCGTCTGCGAACCGGTCGGCGTACATCGGCATCGACTTCGCGAACGCCGCGGTGATCGTGACGCGCGGCGACGTCACGACCGGAACCGGCTTCAGCCCCGGCATCGACATCACGTCCTCGCTGAACCCGAACATCGACGGTCAAGCGATCGCTGCGTTCAACTACGATCCCGGCCTGGATCGCGCATACATGGTGATGGAGGACGAGACGCTGGACTGCACGCAGCAGTCGCCGCAGTTCCTGACCGTCGACTTCGCGACCGGGACGACGACGGTTCGCACGCTCCCCATCGCGGCCGGCAAACCGGGACTCGGCGACGGCTATCAGTTCGCGATCGATCCGGCGACCCACGTGGCCGCGATCGCCACGTACTGCACCCACGCGTCGTCGGACACGGCGCAGGCCGAGCTCAGTATCCTCGATCTGCAAAACGGGGCGGTCTCCCAGGTCTTCCATCACACCGTCGACCCGAGGACGAACCCCCACGGATTTCCCGGGATGCCGGGCGGCGATTCGCAGACGATCGGTATCGACGCGGTCAACCACCTGATCCTCCAGCGGTCGATGTTCTGTCCCGAGCTCGTCGGCACGGCGGACCTCAACGCGCGGCCATGTCTGCGGCTCTACGACGAGAGCGGGCAAGCCGTGAAGACGATCCCGAGGCTCTTCGCCGATGGCTTTCTGGACGAGGATACCGTCTTCAACGGCGTCAATCCGGCAATTCGAACCGGCGTGGCCGACGGTCAGCAGCCGAACCCGTACTACATCTTCAGCTACAGCGTGCAGCCGTACACCTATTGATCGGCGTCAGCCGCGCGCCGGCCACATCGCCGGCGCGCGGCTTCGGCACCTAGTAGTTCGCCCAGCCGAAGGCGTACGTCTGAGACGTGAACTGCCCGTTGCTCGATCGCACCGACGACGTCGGCGCCGTGCACGGAGAGCCCGGCGACACGGCGAACTGCAGCAGGTACGGATTGACGTTGCTGTCGCGGGTTACCGTCATCGTGAACTCACACGGCGCGCCCCCGTCCGACGCACGACCATAGCTCAGCGACACGCTCGTGGAGTGGTTCAGCGCCGGAAGCTGGTCCGACCATTGCGCGTTTCCGCTCGACGGGTCCGAGCCGCCCGCCGCGATCGCCGCAGGCGGGTCGATCAGCCCCGTGATCGTGCTCGGGAGCGGCGTCGTCAGGCGGATCATGCTGACCGCCGAGTCGTTGTTCTGGATCTTGAAGTCCACCGTGAAGTTCGCGGCCGACGCCTGTGCGGCGGTCGCTCCGAAGGCGCCGGCCAGCACGACGGCTGCGAGCGCGAGGGTTTTCGTGAGACGATTCATGAACGGTTCTCCTGTTCTGGCCGCCGCTGATGCGGAGGCCGGGCAGCATGCGAGCGGGCGGCGTCGCCGTGAAGAAGTGATCGCCGCCCGCCCGTCGCTCGTGCGACGCCGGCTATTTCATCGTGAAGGTCACGCTGAAGTCGCCTTTGGTCTTGTCGGGGCCGCTGGCCGTCGCGCTGCACGTCACCTGACCGGTCCAGCTCGCGCGCGCGTCGGTGGTGAGCGTGAAGCGCCCACCGGCGAACGCCAGCGTGTAGCGGAACGTGCACTCGCGCGACGGCTCGCCGGCGACGCGGTAGATCAGCTCCCCGGCGAGCGCTCTCGCACTGGTCGAGGTGATCGTGAACGCGTCGGTCACCGAGCGCGGGACCGTCGCGAGCGGCGCGTTGTCGGAGGTCACGAACCCGCCGAGCGACGACGCGCTCGCGGCGTAGGCGAGATCGAACGACGCGGACCCGTTCGCGACGCGAATCACCCCCACGGGATTCGCCGCGGCCGGCAGCGCGCAGATCAGGACGAACGCGATCGCGCCGAGCGAGCGCGCAGCTCGTGAACCTCGGAACATCACACCCTCGCTTCCGATCTCGCCCGGTTCCGCTGGCGGAACGTCGTCGAGCGATCTCCATCATGCATTCCCTTGCGCCGTTTCCGCAAGATTCTACGGACACCAGTTTGGCACGGTCGTGCCAGCGCGCCGCGTGCTCAGCGCTCGCGCATCTCGCCGATCACGCCTGCGACCGCGGCGAGCGCGACGTCGCGCGCCGCTTCGCAGCGGTCGTACCACGCGGCCGCGCCGGCGACGAGCGTCGCGACCAGCGCACCGTACCGCTCCGGCGCCGCGACGCGCGCGTCGAGCGCGAGACCGGTGGCGAAGCGCGCGATCTCGGCGAGGTGCTCGCGCAGCGCGTCGCCGCGCATCTCGGGCGCGAACGACGGCCGCGCGCGCAGCATCTCGTCGCGCCGGAACCGTTCGGAGCCGACCCACTCCGCGATCACGTCGACGGCGGCGAACAGCCGCTCGCGCGACGCCGCGGCCGACCGCAGCACCCGCTGCTCGAACCGCGCGCGCCAGATCGTCTGCCCGCGGCGGCGGCACATCTCGACGAGATCTCCGCTCGCCATCCCTTTGTTGTAGAGGGTACGCAGCGGAATTCCGGTTTGATCCGATACCGCGCTCAGCGTGAGCTCGCGCGGGCCCGGCTGCACGATCTGATCCGTCGCCGCCTCGAGGATACGCTCGTCGTCGCGGAGCTCGTCGGCGAGCAGCGCGGCGGCGCCCGCGTCGCGCACGCGCCGCCGCGTCTCCACGACGAACTCGCGGCCCATCGCCGTCAAGCGCGCGACGCGGTCGTGCGCGTCGTCGCTGAGCGCGGTCAGCGCGCGCACCGCGGCATGATCCGCGGTCGTCCAGCGCGCGAGCGCCGCGCCGAGGATCTCGCGCTCGCCGGAATCCAAGCCGACCGATTCACCCGTCATCAGCCACCGTCACGTCCTCACCCGGAAGGAAAACCCGGCACCGCTTTGCGTGCTGTCCACGACGATTGTAACACCGGCACGCTAGCGAATCATATCACCACGCGCAGAGGGCATCGTGCATGATGGCGGAACTCTCTTCGCCGGGACAGGACGGAGGTGCCGGGTGAGACCTTCAGCGAGATCGCGTTCTCTTCGGCTCGTCGCCGTCGCGGCGCTCGTCGCGCTCGGCGCGAGCGGCGTTCCGCCGAGCGCGCGCGCGGCTCCGCGAGCGCCCGCGCCGTCGCCCGTGCCGGCGGTGCTGCAAGTGCAGATCATCGGCGCGCAGCGCGCCGCCGAGGTCCTGCGCGGCCTCTTCCCGCGCGACCGGATCGGCGTCGACCGCGCCGCAAACGCGCTCGTGGTCGTCGCGCCGCCCGACGACGTCGCGGCGATGCGCGGCGTCCTGCAAGGGATCGACGTGCGCGGTCCGCTGCGCGCGACCAGCGACGCGGTGCAGCTCCACACCGCCGATCCGGCCGCGGTCGCGAACCGCATCCGAAGGCTCTACCGCGGCGCGCGGATCGAGCCCGCGCCGAACCGGACGCTGCTGATCGAGGCGACGCCGGCCGACCTCGCGCAGATCAAGGCGCTGATCGCCGCGATCGACGCGCCGCCCGCGACGCCCTCGCCCGCGGCCGCGCCGGTCGAGGCCGTGCGCGTGACCAAAGCCTCGCCGCGCGACGTCGCGCGCGCGGTCGCGAACCAGTTTCGCGGCGTCCGCGCGAGCGTCGCGGGGCAGTCGGTCGTGCTCGGCGGCGCGCCGGACGAGGTCGCGCGCGCGAAGGCGCTGATCGCGCTGATCGATCAGCCGCGGGCCGGTGTGCGCTATACGCAGATCTATCGTCTGCGGTACGTCGATGCGCATTCGGTCGGCGATCTGATAGCACGTTCGTTCCACGACGCGCAGATCACGACCGACGCCTCGCTCAACGCGCTCTCCGTCCTCGCGACGCAGGAGCAGCACCAGCGGATCGCCGACGCGCTCGCACAGCTCGACGCGAGCGGCACCGCGGCGCTCGCGCCGGGCGGTCCGCCGGTGCTGCAGACGGGCGGCTCGGAGAGCGCGCTCGGCGGCACCGGCGGGATCGAGGTCGTCTCGCTGCGCGCGGCAGCGCCCGGCCTGAACGGCGCGCCCTCGTCGTCGGCGACCGACATCGCGACGACGGTGACGCAGGCGATGCAAGGCCAAGCCCCCGACCTGCGCATCACGGTCCCGCCGAACGGGACGCAGCTCGTCCTCACCGGCAGCCCGTACGCGATCCGCCAGGCCAAAGCGCTTATCGATCAGCTCGACGTCGAGCAGAAGCTGGTCGTGCTCGACACGGAGATCCTCGAAGTCGACGAGACCGCGGCGAAGAACCTCGGGCTGAGCTTCACCTCGCCGACGGTGGGCACGACGTTCACCGAGACGACGCCGGCCTCGCCCGATCTCGGCACCCCGCCCCCGTTCATCAAGTTCCAGCCGCTCACGCGGACGCCGATCTCGTTCGGGATCACGCTGAACCTGCTGGTGCAGAGCGGGAAGGGCCGCGTCCTCGCCGACCCGCGGATCACGACGATCTCGGGCCGCACCGCGACGATCCGCGCCGGCGACAACATCGCGATCCTCACCACGACCGGCGGCGGCACGGGGACCGTCGCGACGACGCAGCTGCAGACGTTCCAGACCGGCGTGACGCTCGACATCACGCCGGTCGTGAACGCCGGGAACTTCATCACCGTCGCGCTGCACCCGACGGTGAACAGTCTGGCCGGGATCGCCAACGGGATCCCGCAGATCGCGACGCGCGACACGCAGACGACGGTCGCGATGCGCGAGGACGAGACGCTGGTGATCGGCGGGCTGATCCAGGACACGACGACGCGCAACGAGACGAAGATCCCGCTGCTCGGCGACCTTCCGCTCCTCGGGCGCGCGTTCCGCAACGAGGAGCTGAACCACCAGCGCAACGAGCTGATCATCACGGTGACGCCGCACATCGTCACGCCGGGCTCGCCGGCGGCCTGGCCCGGCCCCGCGCTCCCGGCCCTCCCGACCCCGGCGCCGCTGCCGACGATCCCGCCCGGAACGACGCTGCCGCGCGCCCGTCCGCGAACCCCCTCTCCGGCGCCGCCGCCCACGCAGTCCGTCCAGCCGCCGTCGTCCGCGACCGCCGCGACGCCGCCGGCGCGCAGTACATTCCCGCCGGCTGCGCAACCCGGCGCGCCGCCGGCGGCCGGATCGCCGAGCGCGGGCAACGCCACGCCGCCGCCCGACACGTTCGTCTTCGGCCAGGCGCCGGCGAGCAACGCCGCCGGACCGAACGATCCGGTGCGGATCTACGCGCTCACGTTCGCGCCGACGACCGTGCGCAGCGGGACGCCGGTCCGCTTCAGCGCGATCACGTCGGCGAACGCGACGAAGCTCACGATCGGCTATCCCGGCTTCGAGACGTCGATCGCGCCGACCGCGCCCGGAAGGTGGGAGTCGGCGTACAACTTCAGCGCCGCCGGCTTGGCGTCCGGACCGGCGCGGCTCACCGTCACCGCCTCGCGCGCCGACGGCGCCGCGACGTCGGCGCAGATCCCGATCACGGTCGTCCCGTGACGCGAAAGGACCCGGGCGGATCGCCCGGGTCCCTGCACTCACACTGCGACGTTACGCGCGCTACGGCGACGCGGTTCCCGGCGTGCCGGGCTCCAGCGTATCGTCGTCGTCGTCGAGCAGCTTCCCGTACTCGACCGAGGTCTCGCCGGTGTCGTGACGGGTCTGCGATCCGGTTCCGCTCGACGACGTCTCGTGACGGAGGCCGCCGCCCTGCACCGAGTCGCTCGGCATCCCGGCGGCCGATGCGCCGCTCTCGTCCGCGCCCTGCGTCTTGTCGCCGTTCTGCGACTGCGATTGCTGCTGACCGTGCACGGTGTCTCCCTTCGCTTCGCTCAGCACTTGCTGACCGTGTTGCTGCGCCGCCTGCTGCGCCGCATCGAGCGCCGCCTGCGCGGTCTCCTGCAGCACCTGCTTGCCGTGCTCGAGCGCGTCGCTCGTCACGCTCTTCGCGCGGTCGACGAGATCGTCGCGCAGGGGCCCGACCTTCTCGCGCTCGATGTCGGTGATCGGCGCCGCGAGCCCGGCGAGGAAGCCGATCGCGAGCGCGCCGAGCGCGAGCCCGAGCGGGTTCTCCTGAACGATGCCGGCGCCGCGCCGCGCCGCGTAGCGCACGTCGTCGGGGCCGGGAAGCTTGTCGGTCACGCTGCCGACGGTGTTGCTGAGAGTGTTCTGCACGCTGCTCCTCACGTCGCTGGTCGTGTCTTGAAGTCTGCCGGTGGTGTCGCCGAGCGTCTGCGAGACGCTGCGCCGCGCGCCGCCGAGCGCGCTGCCCACCTTGCCGGTCGCGCCGCCGAGCGCGTCGCTCATGGTCTCCTTGACGCTGTCGACGACGCTGCCGATGGTGCCTTTCACCGTCTCGACGCGCTCGTTGACGGCGTCTTTCACGCGGGCCGGAACGTCCGCTTTGTATCCGAGCGCCTCGACCGTGTCACCCATGCGGGCGCGGGTCTCTTCTATCTCGCGCCGGATCTCGCTCGAGTCTTTGCCCATTCGATGTCTTCCTTCACGGTCTGCGCCGTCTGCTCGGGGACGAGCGGCGCGGCTTCTTGCATCTTCTTCTTGCCGGTCATCGCGAGGACGCCGGCGACGATCCCGTAGACGACGGTGACGATCAGCGCGGCGGCCCACACCGGGAGCGCGAGCGCGATCAGCGCGATCAGGAACGCGGTCAGCGCGCCGAACGCGCCGAGCGCGAAGAGCGCGGTCCCGCCGAACATTCCGACCGAGACCGCGGCCGGCTTCGCCTTCTCCGCGATCTCGACTTTGGCGAGCTCGAACTCCTGACGCACGAGCGTCGCGATCTCGTCGCCGAGCTCGCGCAGGAGCACCGGAATCGGACGATCCGCCTCGCGCGGAGCGTCAGGTTGCATAGCGCCCGCCTCCGCTGCGCACGCCGGTGCGCTCGCCGTAGGTCGTGTCGCCGTACGTGCTGCCGCCGTAACCGCCGTAGCCGCTCGTGCCGCCGCCGTAGCCCGCCTCGCCGCCGTACGAGGACGCCGTGCCGCCGTACTGCGAGCCGTCGTCGTAGCCGCGGTAGCGGCGCGCGCTCGAGGTCTTCAGGAAGCGCGACGCGGCGAAACCGAGGACGAGCGCGCCGGCCGCGATCCCCCACGGGTTCTTGCGCGCGATCGTCTCGAGATCGGCGATCAGCCGTTCGCTGTCGGCGTCTTGGAGATAGCCGCCGAAGCGGTCCACCAATTCCGCCGCCTGGTCGACGTAGCCCGCCGCGAGCCCGACGGGGCCGCTCTGGCGGAGCTGGTCGCCGACGTTGCGCAGCTCTTGCGCGACCGAGCCGATCTGCTGGCCGATCTGCGTCGTGCGTTCGTCGACCTGTTTGCTGAGCAACGATTTCCCTTGGTTCACCGCGTTCTGTGCCGTCTCACGGACGTCGGTTGTCTGCATCGATCCCTCACGGTCTTGGAGAAGCGTCGGACGACGTGATACCCAGCGCCGCGGAATCGCTCGCTCGCCGACGAGGGATGCCGCCCCGCACGGGGTAACCGGAATGAGCGAATGAGCACGATGACGCAGCGACCGTCCGCGCTGGAGACGCTCGAGTTCGACCACCTCGAGCTGTGGGTCGGCAACGCCAAGCAAGCCGCGCACTACTACTGCACCGCGTTCGGGTTCGAGCCGCTCGCGTACGCGGGCCCCGAGACCGGGCTGAAGGACCGCGCGTCGTACGCCGTCCGGCAGAACGACCTCGTCCTGGTGCTGACCTCGGCGCTCGTCCCCGGCGACCCGATCGCCGAGCACGTCAAGGCGCACGGCGACGGCGTCCGCGACGTCGCGCTGCGCACCTCGGACGCGCGCGAGGCCTACGCCGCGGCGGTCGCCGGCGGCGCGCGGGGGCTGGCCGGCCCGGCGGCCGCGCAGGACGCCGAGGGCGGCGTGGTCACCGCGCGGATCGCGACCTACGGTGACACGGTGCACACCTTCGTCGAGCGCGGCGGCTACCGCGGGGTCTGGCTCCCGGGCTACGAGCCGTGGTCGGTCACGATGCCGCCCGCGCACCGCGTCGGCCTGGTCCGCATCGACCACTGCGTCGGCAACGTCGGCTGGGGCGAGATGGACCGCTGGTGCGACTACTACGCCCGGGCGCTCGGGTTCAGCCAGCTCATCGGATTCGACGACAAGGACATCTCGACCGAGTACACCGCGCTGCGCTCGAAAGTGATGCAGAGCGTGACCGGCAAGGTGAAGATGCCGATCAACGAGCCGGCCGAGGGGCTCAAGCGGTCCCAGATCGAGGAGTACCTCGAATTCTACGGCGGCCCCGGCGTCCAGCACGTGGCGATCGCGACCGACGACATCGTCGAGACCGTCCGGGCGCTGCGGGCGAACGGGGTCGAGCTGCTCACGACCCCGGCCTCGTACTACGACACGCTGGGCGAGCGGGTCGGGGCGATCGCCGAGGACGTCGCGATCCTGCGCGAACTGAACATTCTCGTCGATCGGGACGATAAAGGCTACATGCTGCAGATTTTCACCAAACCGCTGCAGGATCGTCCCACGCTGTTCTTCGAGATCATCCAACGGCGCGGTTCGTTATCGTTCGGTAAAGGTAACTTCAAGGCGCTGTTCGTGTCGATCGAGCAGGAACAGGCGAAACGCGGCAATCTCTAGCGACGCGGCATTCTTCCTCGGGTTTTTCGTCGCGATCGGCGCGTTCAACGCGCTGCTCTACGTCGTGCTGCGCGACACCCCGTTCGGCTGGTACGCGAGCATGATGTTCGCCCTGGTCGGCCTGACGCTGATCGAGGCCCGCGGCCCCGCGATCGGGATCCGAAACGCCGGCCCGACCGGCGAGGCCGTCACCCTCGCGATCTACTACATCGCGCTGACCGGGTTCTGCCGCTCGTTCCTGAGCCTGACCCGCTGGAAGCAGCTCCTCGACTACCTGACGCTCCCGGTCCTCGCCGCCAACGTGGCGCTGATCTTCGCCGAGAAGATGTCGCACTGGCGGGGCTACGGCTACGTCCTGGACGAGGTGCTCCAGGGCGCGCTGCTGCTGCTGCTCTTCGCGCGCGGGCTGGTCGCGCGCCGCGAGGGGTTCGGGCCGGCCCGCTTCTACCTGATCGCGTTCGTCTTCGCTGCGGCCGGGATCCTGACCAACGACCTCAACCTCCACGGGGTCCTGTTCCCGCACCAGAACCTGACCCGGGCCTTCGACGCCGGGATCGCGCTCGAGGCGCTGCTCTTCGCGCTCGCGCTCGCCGACCGGAACCGCGCGCTCTCGGCGCTGATCGCGCTCGACGGGCTGACCGGGATCGCGAACCGCCGCTCGTTCGACGGTGCGCTGGCCCGCGCGTGGGACCGCTCGCGCCGCTCGCATTCGGCGCTGGGCGTCCTGATGATCGACGTCGACCACTTCAAGCGCTACAACGACAGCCACGGCCACCAGGCCGGCGACGAGATCCTCCGGCGCGTCGCCGGCGCCGTCTCGGCGGCGGTCCTGCGGCCCGACGACGTCG
>DATHLL010000440.1:0-2376 GCA_035488195.1 Candidatus Elarobacter sp.
CTTCAGCGACGGCGTCGGGATGACGCTGCTGCACGCGCTGCTGATCGTCCCGGCGCTGATCGCCTCGCTGCTGATCGTGCACGTCGACGTCCCGCCGCCGCATGTCCTCGCCGCGTTCGCGCTGAGCTTCCTGCTCGGCTATCTGGTCAACTTCTTGCTGAACTTCCTGATGAACTGCGTCGCGTTCTGGACGCTCGAGACGTTCGCGATCCAGCTCATGGTGCGCTGGGTCAGCGATCTGCTCAGCGGTCAGATCGTTCCGCTGATCTTCTTCCCCGGGCTCTGGCAGAAGGTCGTGCTCGCGCTGCCGTTCGCGGCGATCTACTCGACCCCGCTCCTGATCTATCTCGGGACGATCCCGCCTTCCGGGTACCTCGCGGCGATGGCCGCGCAGGCCGGTTGGGGCGTCGCGTTCGCGCTGCTCTCGGCGCTCGTGTGGCGGGCGGCGCAGAGCCGGGTCGTCGTCCAGGGCGGCTGACGGCGCCGGACGCGAAGAAATAGCGGTAGCACGGCGCCGTCCCGGGCTTGAAGACGGCGCCGTGCTTCCCTTGTTCGGTCCCTGCCCCCCGGCCAGGACGAACGCGGAGTCCGCACACCAGTGATACGACGGCCCGTATACGGCGCGCTTACCCGCGCCGGCCGTCTCTTACGAAGCGCTTACGCGCGCGGACCCCGGTAGGTCGTCGGCGCTATTTGCCGTGCTTCGTCGTGAGCTGGACCCGCGTGACGCCGCCCGACGAGTCGCTCCCGACGATCACGCTCTGGTCGCCATCGGTGTGCTCGTCGGCCCAGGTCCCCACCGTCTTGTCGCCGGCGGTCAGGATCCCGCCCTTGAACGAGGCCGGAAGATGGGACTTGTACCACTCGGCGACCTTCTTCGCGTCGTCCTTCGTGGAGTAGACCTTCATCGCGACGGAGCCCTCGTTGGAGGACGAGCTCATCGCCTGTTCCTTCTGCTCGGTCGCGCCGGGGTAGACCGGGAGGTCGATGTAGCCGCCCGACGCCGCGCCGTTCGTCCCGCTCCCCGTGACCGTGGTCGCGGTCATCGGGCCGGTGGTGGCGGCCGGTGCGGTGCTCGCCGCGACCTCGGCGGCCGGCGTCGTTCGGGCGTCGGGGGCGGCCGTCGCCGCGCCCGTGTCGGAAGCGGGGGTCGCGCCCGCGTCGGCCGCGGCCTGCGTCGTCGTGGTGTCGCTCGTCGTGGTCTGGTCGGTCTTCTTCGCGCAACCGGTCAGCAGCAGCGCGGCGCAGAGCGCCGCCGCTCCGGCGAGACGGAGAGATGTCATCGGCTACCTCGTCAGGCGTAGTTGGTTCGCGGGCCTTCCGGGCACGAGCGCGCCGACCCTCGGAGCGGTCGGCCTCGGGCCGAGCGCGAACCGTGCGCGCGGAGGTTCCATGAACACGATCGACGGATGGGCGCGCACGACGCACGAGGTCGCGAACCAGCCGCCGCCGCTCGCCGGCTACGACGTCGCCGCGCGCGACGCGGCGCTGCTCGAGGGCGTGCGGCGCGAGGGCGCGGGCTGGGACCTCGACGGCCTGCACGAGCTCGGAACGCTCGCCGGCTCGGAAGAAGCGATCGCGTGGGGCTTCGAGGCGAACCGGCATCCGCCCGAGCTGCGCACGCACGACCGCTTCGGGAACCGCATCGACGAGGTCGCGTTCCACCCGAGCTGGCACGCGCTGATGCGGGTCGCCGTCTCCCACGGGCTGCACGGCGCGCCCTGGCGCGAGCCGCGCGAGGGCGCGCACGTCGCGCGCGCGGCGCGCTTCTACGTCTGGTCGCAGGCCGAGTCCGGGCATGGCTGCCCGATCTCGATGACCTACGCCGCCGTCCCGGTGCTGCGCCGGCGCGCCGATCTCGCGGCGCTCTTCGAGCCGGTGCTGACCTCGACGACGTACGAGCCGGCGCTCAAGCCGCTGCGCGCGAAAGCGGGCGCGCTCTGCGGGATGGCGATGACCGAGAAGCAAGGCGGCTCGGACGTGCGCGCCAACACGACGCGCGCCGAGCCGTTCGACGGCGACACCTACGCGCTGACCGGCCACAAGTGGTTCTGCTCGGCGCCGATGTCCGACGCGTTCCTCGTGCTCGCGCAGGCGCCCGACGGGCTGACCTGCTTCTTCCTCCCGCGCGTTCTGCCCGACGGCACCCGCAACGCGTTCCACATCCAGCGGCTCAAGGACAAGCTCGGGAATCGCTCCAACGCGTCGAGCGAGATCGAACTGGATTCGGCACTCGCGCTGCGGATCGGTGACGAAGGGCGCGGCGTCGCGACGATCATCGAGATGGTGAGCCACACGCGGCTCGACTGCGTGAGCGGGAGCGCCTCGCTGATGCGGCAGGCGTTCGCGCAGGCCGCGCACCACGCGCGTTACCGC
>DATHLL010000441.1:0-3063 GCA_035488195.1 Candidatus Elarobacter sp.
TCATCGTCATCTGGCAGACCGCGACCGCTGGCCTGGAACCGATTCGGCAACTGTTGCAGGATGAAAGGGAACAGTAGCGCCGATCCGCCGGGATCAGTGTAGCGGAAGCCCGACGTAGTTCTCTGCCAGCGATTGCGATGCGGCGTGCGAGCTCGTCACGTAGTCGAGCTCGGCGAGCTGGAGGCGTTCGCCGAACGCGTCGTCGTGCGGGGAGCGGTGGAGCATCGAGGTCATCCACCACGAGAAGCGCTCGGCGCGCCACACGCGCCGCAGGCAGCGGGCGCTGTAGTCGTCGAGCTGCGCGGTCCCTTCGCCGGCGTAGAACGAAGCGAGCGCGTCCGCGAGGACGGCGACGTCGGCGATCGCGAGGTTCATCCCCTTCGCGCCGGTCGGCGGGACGATGTGCGCGGCGTCGCCGGCGAGGAAGAGGCGGTTGTACTGCATCGGCTCGACGACGAAACTGCGCATCGCCGTCACGCCCTTCTGCAGGATCGGGCCTTCGACGAGCTTCGGGACGTCCTCGCCTTCGAGGCGGCGGTAGAGCTCGGACCAGATCCGTTCGTCGGGCCAGTTCGCGAGATCTTCGTCGGGCGCGCATTGCAGGTACATGCGCTGGATCTGCGGCGAGCGCTGGCTGAAGAGCGCGAAGCCGCGCGTGTGGTGCGCGTAGATCAGCTCGTGCGCGACCGGCGGCGATTCGGAGAGGATGCCTAGCCAGGCGAACGGGTAGACGCGCTCGTACGCCGTCAGCACGCCGGGCGGTATCGCGTCGCGCGCGATCCCGTGGAAGCCGTCGCAGCCGGCGATCACGTCGCACGCGATCGTCTGTTCCGCGCCGTCGCGGTCGCGGTCGCGGTACCGGATCGTGGGGCGATCTGATTCGAGGTCGGCGATCGCGACGTCGCTCACCTCGAAGTGCAGCGGGTGGTTCGCCTCGGTGTGGGCGGCGATGAGGTCTTTCACGACCTCGTGCTGGCCGTAGACGGTGATCGTCTTGCCGGTGAGCGCAGGGAAGTCGATGTGCCGGCTGCGGCCGCCGAAGCGCAGATAGATGCCGCCGTGCACGAGGCCCTGGCGGCGCATCCGCTCGCCCACGCCGTTTGCGTCGAGCAGCTCGACGGTGCCGTGCTCGAGCACGCCGGCGCGGATGCGCTGCTCGCAGTACTCGCGGCTGCGCGTCTCGATCACGACCGACTCGATGCCGCGGCGGCGGAGCAGCAGCGCGAGCACGAGGCCCGCCGGACCGGCTCCGATGATGCCGACCTGCGTGCGTGTCGTCGCTCGGTTCACGGTCATCCGCGGGCAGTTCGCGGGACGGCTAGCGGATCATGCGCGACGGATCGCTCGGGAGCGCGGCCGCGGCGGGCGGCGGCCACGAGCGGTGCGTCTCCAGCACGAACGCGAGCGTTCGCTCGAGCGTCGCGCGCGGGTTGATCGCGCGTGCGCGCGACGCGAGGCGCGCAGCTTCGGCGCGGTCGCCGCGCTCGATCGCGGCCAAGCCGGCGCCCGCGACGCCGTCGGCGTCGGCGGGATCGGTCTGCACGATCCGCGTGAAGCACGCGGCGGCGCGCGCGGGGTCGCGGCGCTGCAGCGCGAGCACGCCGGCGTCGAACAGGTACTTCGTGTTCAGCGGCGCGGCCGACGTCGCGCGCTCGAAGTCGCGCGCGGCTTCCGCGTCGTCGCCGAGGCGGCGTGCCAGCAGGCCGAGGCGCCACGAGCTGTCGGCGACCGCGTTCGGGCGCGTTGCGTTCGTCGCCAGCCGGTCGCGAATCCGGCGTTCGAGCTGGTACGCCTCACGAACGCGGCCGCTTGCAGCGAGCCGGTACACGATCGGCTGCAGCGCGGCATCGTCGCCCGCGTCGAGGAACGAGCGGATCGCGTCGGCGTCGCGGCCTTCGCGTTGGGCGATGCGGGCGTCGAGGTCGCTGCGCACCGGGCCGGGCGGGATGCGCGCCGCGTGGCGAGCGGCGTCGGGCAGCCGCGCTTCGTTGAGGTCGTATGTGGCGAGCGCGGCTTCGACGAACGGCAGCGGTGCGATGCGTTCGATCGCCTCGTACGGACCGTCGCCGAGCCGCCCGAGCGCGGCGACGAGCGATCCGGGCGCCGCCGCGCGCGCGTAGAGCGCATCGGAGGCCAGTTGCACGAGGACGCACGCGGCGAGCACGACGGCTGCGGCCGCCGTCGCGGCCGAACGCGCGAACGTTCTCCTCGCGCCGCGGCCGGAACGCGGAATCCCTCCGGCGCTGAGCGGGTCCGGATCTCCGGCGCACGTGACGGCGAGTGCCATGAACGGCAGCCAGAGGCCGAAGATCACCACGCTGATCGTGTCGATCAGCCCTTGCACCCACGTTCCGATCAGTCCGGCGGCGATCGCGACGGAGACGGGCGCGAGCGCGCCCGGCGAGCGCAGCCGCGCGCGCAAGACGGCGGCGAAGCGCAGCCAGCCGAACAGCACCGCCGCGAGTCCCACGACGCCGGTCTCCGCCGCGATCGTGAGCAGCACGCTGTGCGCGTGGAAGGCGACGGGCTCGCCGCCGGGATCGCGCAGCACCTCGTACAGCCGCGGGAACTCGAACGGGCCTGCACCGGAGAACGGGAAGTCGCGCGCCATGCGGAGCGCGGCGTCCCAGATCGAGAGGCGGGTGAAGTTCTCCGACGGGTCGTGGTGCGCGTTGAACACGAGGCCGACCAGCACGACCGCGGCGCCCATGATCGCGACGGCGTAGCGCGCGCCGCGCTCGCGCCGCCGCATCAGCACGAACGCCGCGATCGCGGCGGCCATCCCGACGAACCCCGCGCGCGAGAACGTCATCGCGAACGCGACCGCGCCGGCACCCAGCCCCGCGAGCCCGAGCGCGCGCAGCTCCGGCAGCGTGCGAGCGATCGCGAACGCGACCGGCAGGTACACGATCAGATAGCCGGCCAGCTCGCCGGGAAGGACGAACGTTCCGGTCGCGCGGCCGTGCCCGATCGTGTACAGCGCGACCGGCGTCTTGGCGAGCACCATGACGATCGCGGCGAGCGCCGCGAACGCGCCGGAGACGAGATACGCGCGGAAGATCG
>DATHLL010000442.1:0-6210 GCA_035488195.1 Candidatus Elarobacter sp.
GTGAGCTCGACGACGATGACCGGTCCGGCGCTCGCCGACGTGATGAACGACCGCGTGATCGGCGACATCAAGCACATCCCGAACGTCGCCGGCGTCGACCTCTCCGGCGCGGCGCAGCGCGAGTTCGAGGTCTACGCCGACCCGATCCGGATGATGGGGACCGGCGTGACCCTGGCCGACGTCTTCGGCGCGATCGCGGCGAACAACGCGAACGTCCCGGGCGGGCGGATCGACCGGCCGACGATCGAGCGCGACGTCTCGATCCACGCCGAGGTCAACTCCGCCCAGGACATCGCCGCGATCCCGCTCAGCGCGGTGAACGGCGCGCTCCGGGGCTTGGCGATCGGCAACGTCGCGAGCGTCGTCGACGGGCACGCCGAGCAGCGGCACCTCTCGCACATCAACGGCTCGCCGGGCCTCATCATCGACGTCAACCGCACGATCACCGCCGACGAGATCGGCTCGACGAAGATCGCGCGCGCCGAGATGAAGAAGATCGCGGACAAGTATCCGCAGATCCAGTTCAAGGAGCTCTTCGCGCCGGCCGACTACACCAGCGCCTCGCTCAACGGCGTGTGGCAGTCGCTGGGTGAAGGGATCATCCTGACCGCGATCGTGCTGATGCTGTTCCTGCACGCCTGGCGCAACGCGGTCGTGGTGATGATCGCGATCCCCTCCTCGCTGCTGGCGACCTTCGTCGTCATGCGCGTGATGGGGCTGACGCTCGACAACGTCTCGCTGATGGGGCTCTCGCTGATCATCGGGATCCTGGTCGACGACTCGATCGTGGTGCTGGAGAACATCACGAGGCACCGCGACATGGGCCAGTCGCCCGGCGACGCGGCGATCAGCGGGCGCACCGAGATCGGCGGCGCCGCAATCGCGATCACGCTGGTCGACGTCGTCGTCTTCCTGCCGCTGGCGTTCCTGAGCGGGTTCGTCGGAAAGTACATGCAGGAGTTCGGGATCGTCGTCACCGTCGCGACGCTCTTCTCGCTGTTCGTCTCGTTCACGCTCACGCCGATGCTCGCCGCGAAGTGGTCGGTGAAGCGGCGCGTCGCCGCGCCGCCGCGCTACTTGGCGTGGTTCCAGACCGGCTTCGACCGTCTCACGCGCTGGTACCGCGACCGCGCGCTCCCGCTCGCGCTGCGCCATCGCTGGATGACGTTCTGGCTCTCGCTGCTGTTCGTCGTGAACGCGGTGACGGTCGCCGCCGGGCCGCAGGCGATGGCCGGGATCGCCGGGATCGACGTCGGGCTCGCGCTGATCCCGATCCTGTGGTTCGGGCTCGGCCGCTTCGTGCAAGGGCGCCGCATCCTCGCCGGCGTCCGCTTCGGCGACGTCCATCTCGGCGCGTCGCTGTGGGGCGCGGGTGCGTGCCTCGCCGCGGCCGGGCTGCTCTTCGCGATGGCGACGACGAAGACGTACATCCCCAGCGAGTTCCTCCCCGACGAGAAGACCGGTCAGGTCGCGATCACGCTGACCTATCCGACGGGGACTCCGCTGGGGACGACGCAGGACGCGATCAACCACATCGAACGCGCGGCGCTGGATTTGCCGCACGTCGACACGGTGCGCTCGACCGCCGGCCGCAAGCCGTCCGGCTGGGGCTCGACCGACGGCGGTTTCGTCGGGATCGTGCGCGTCACGCTGCAGAAAGATCACCGCCCGGAGCAGGACGATCTGCTCGCCGAGCTGCGCCGCGTCGCGCCGCCGCTCGCGAAGGGCGCGCAGGTGCAAGTCTCGCTGCGCGGCGGCGGCGGGAGCGGCGCGCCGATCTCGTACACCCTCTCGGGCCCCGACGCGCAGCTCGATCAGGCGGCCGAGAAGCTCGCCGCGTACATCCGCACGCTCCCGGGAACGGTCAACGTGCAGACCGGCGCGGAAGAAGCGGCGCCGCATCTCACGGTGCGGATCGACCCGGCCCGCGCGGCACTGCTCGGCGTCTCGCCGGGCGCGGCGGCGACCGCGGCCCGCGTCGCGGTCGGCGGCGCCGTCGCGACGAAGGTGCGCACGCAGCAAGGGCTGGTCGACGTGCGCCTGCAGTACCCGATCGCGCAGCGCAACGAGATGGATCAGATCCGCCGCATCCCGGTGCGCGCGAACGACGGATCGTTCGTCCCGCTCGGCAGCATCGCGACCTTCACCGAGGACCGCGCGCCGACGAAGATCCAGCGCGTCGACCGCGAGCGCGTCACCGCCGTGAACGGCGACATCGACCGCACGAAGACGACGCTGGGCGAGGTGATCGGGAAGGTCAACAAGCAGCTCGCGACGCCGGGCTTCCTCCCCTCGGGCGTGCAGCTCGCCACGCAAGGCGACTCGCAGCTCTTCGAGGAGTTCACGAACAGCATGCTGCTCTCGATCGTCACGTCGATCGCGCTGATCTACTGCTTGATGGTCGTGCTGTACGGATCGTTCCTGACGCCGTTCGTGATCATGTTCTCGATCCCGGTCGCGCTGATCGGCGCGCTGCTGGCGCTCGCCTGGACGCACCAGACCTCGAACATCTTCTCGATGATCGGGATGATCATGCTCTTCGGCCTGGTCGCGAAGAACGGGATCCTGCTCGTCGACTACGCGAACACGCTGCGCAAGCGCGGGCTCACGTACGCCGAGGGGATCATCACGGCCGGCGGGACGCGGCTGCGCCCGATCGTCATGACGACGGCCGCGATGGTGTTCGGGATGCTGCCGCTCGCGCTCGGGCGCACCGAGGGCGGCGAGATCCGCATGTCGATGGGGATCGTGCTGATCGGCGGGCTGCTCAGCTCGCTGTTCCTCACGCTCTTCCTCGTCCCGGCGATGTACGTGACGACGAACCGCATCTCGGGCTGGTTCGACGAGTGGCGCGCCGCGCGCCGCGCTCGCCGCGGCGAGCCCGGACCGGTCGCCGACGAGCCGCTGTCCGCGCCGCGGATCCCGGCCGGCGCGCACGGCGAGTAGCGGACGACCCCTCGCCGAACGCCGCCGCACGAGCATCCGTTGACGGGCTCGCGGAGCGGAGTCGGCAGTCTGGGGAATCGCTGAGAACGGGTAAGGGGACCTCCGGCAACACGCTTTGCGGAGGTCTTCCTACTCGATGCACACTTCCACCACGCAACGGCTGGCCGCGCTCGGCGCGACCGCGCTGCTCGCGATCGCTCCGGCCGTGCCGGCGCTCGCGGCCGGGCCGGTGACCGTCACGCTGAACGGCAACGCCCTCAACCTGAATCCCGCACCGACCGAACGCGCCGGGCGGGTCTTCGTCCCGCTGCGCGGCGTGTTCGAGAACCTCGGGGCCTCGGTCGTGTACGCGAGCGGCGTCATCAACGCGACCGGCCGCGGGCATACCGTCTCGCTGCGGATCGGCTCCCAGACGGCGACGGTCGACGGCCAGCAGCAGACGGTCGACGTCGCGCCGTTCATCATCGGCGCCTCCACGTACGTTCCGCTGCGCTTCGTCTCGCAGGCGCTCGGCGCGACCGTGAACTGGGACGGCGCGAACCGCGTCGTCGCGATCTCCTCGAACGGCGCGAACGTCGGGCAGGCGCCGCCGAACCAGACGATCACGCCCGTGCCGGGCGCGCGCGGCGGCGAGAACGGCGCGATCACCCTCGAGAACCTGCTCCCGGGCCGCGGCGCGAGCGTCAGCGCGCGTCGCCCGACGGTCGAGGCGACGTTCGCCGGCGGGGCCGTCGATCCGAACTCGCTCCGCATCACGCTCGACGGCACGGACGTGACGCAGCAGTCGACGCGCTCGCCGCGCGGGTTCACCTACGCCCCGCAATCGCCGCTTCAGCCGGGGACGCACCGCGTCCGGGTGACCGGCACCGACCGCAACGGCGGCGAGTTCAGCCGCGGCTGGAACTTCACGTCCGGGACGTCGACCGCGCTCGTCGGTGAGATCGCGAACGTTCGCCCAACGAACGGCGCGATGGTTCCGAACTCGTTCGTCATCTCGGGCCGCACGACGCCGGGCGCGCGCGTGACGATCCAGATCGGCGCGAGCGGCGGCCGCGCGACGGTCGGCGGGATCATCGGCGCGATCCTCGGCGCCGGGAACGTCGGTAACACCGTCGCGACGACCGTCACGGCGGACGCGAATGGCCGGTTCTCGTCGCAAGTGAACATCGGCGCGCCTTCGGGGACGCAGCTGCTCCTCGCGATCAGCGCGACCGACCCGAACACCGGCGCGACCGGGACGCCGTACCAGGAGACGCTCACCGTCCAATAAGCCGCGGGGCGCCCAGGAGGGCGCGGGGGATCGCGTGTCTCACCGATCCGCCGTGCCCTCTCGTCTCGCGCTCGTGACCGGAGCGGCCGCCGGCCTCGCGAAGGGGATCGCGCTGCGGCTCGCCGAGCGCGGCGACCGTGTGGCGATCACCTACCGCCCGGGGGGAACGCCCCCGGACGCGGTGCTCGCGCTGCTGCGGCCGCACGACCCCGGCGCGCTCGCCGTAGCGGCCGATCTGTCGTCGCTCGAGTCGGCGGTCGAGGCGGCGCGCGCGGTCGAGGCGGCGCGCGGGCCGGTCGACGTGCTGGTCCACGCGGTCGGGCCGTTCCTGATCCGCCGCTTCGCGCGCTGCACGCCCGAGGACTACCGGGCGCTCCTCGGCGGGAACCTGACCTCGGCGGTCGGGATGGCGTTCGCGGTGCTGCCGGGGATGCGCGAGCGCGGCTACGGGCGGCTGGTGTTCTTCGGGATGGAGGGCTCGTCGGCGACGCGGCCGTTCCGCGGGCTCGCGCTGTACGGGGCGGCGAAGGCCGGTGTCGTCGCGTTCGCGCGCACGCTCGCGCTCGAGGAAGCGCCGCGCGGGATCACCGTCAACGTCGTCGAGCCGGGCGACATCCGCGACAAGGAGGCCGGCCGGGCGGCGGCGCGCGCGACGGCGGCGAAGAACCCGACGAAGCACGCCGGCTCGTGGGAAGACGTCGCGGCCGCGGTGCTGTTCGCGACGGCGGAAGAGAACGGCTTCTTGAACGGAATGGTCCTCAGTGTGAACGGCGGAGCGGCGGAGTTCGCGTGAGGTACGCGACGTGGATCATCGTCGCGTTCGTCACGCTGATGCGCGGCTTCGCGGCGTGGAAGCTCCCACTCACCGGCGACGAGGCGTACTACTGGGAGTGGGCCAAGCACCTCGCGCTCGGCTACGCCGACCACCCGCCGATGGTCGCGTATCTGATCTTCCCGCTCGACTGGGTGACGGCGAACCCGCTCTTCGTGCGGCTCGGGTTCCTGATCTGCGGCGTCGTCGCGACGCTCGCCGCGGCGGGGACCGCGAAGCGGCTCACCGGCGACGAGCGCGCCGGGATGGTGACCGCGCTCGCGATGACGCTCGCGCCGATGCTCTCGGTCGGCTTCGTCCTGGCGACCCCCGACGGGCCGCTGATGGCCGGCTGGGCGCTCTGCCTCTATCTCACCGTGCGCGCCTCGCAGACGCATGCGCGGCGCGACTACGTCCTGCTCGGCGCGGCGATCGCGTTCGCGCTGCTCTCGAAGATGTTCGCCTGGGCGCTGGTCGCGGGGATCGTCGCGTGGTCGCTCGCGCCGCGGCGGCGCGCGCTGTGGCGCGAAGGGCTCGCGCTCTCGTTCGCGCTCGCGTTCGTCTTGTACGTGCCGTTCCTGGTGTGGAACGCGCAGCACCAGTGGATCAGCTTCCTGTTCGCGTTCGAGCAGCGGCACGTCGCCGAACCCCGCTGGTACCGGCCCTTCACGTATCTGCTGGCGAACGCGGGCGCGTACTCGCCCGGATTGTGGATCGCCGCGCTGCTGGTGCTCGTGCGGCCGCGCAACGCGCTGATCGCGTGGACGTCGATCCCGCTGAGCGCGCTGCTGATCCTGCTGAACTTCCACGAGCGGATCGAGCTGCACTGGTTCTTCGGTCCGTACGTCTCGCTCGCCGTGGGAATGGGCGTCGTGTTCGAGGAGCTCTCGCACCGCGCGCGCGTGCTGTGGGCGACGGCGGGCGCGGTGCCGGCGGCGGTGCTGATCCCGTTCCTGTTCCTCGCCGCGGCGTTTCCGGGGCAGCTCTACTCGCAGTTCTTGCACACGGGCTCGTCGCTGCGCAACAGCGGCCCGTTCGAGATCTTCACCTACTGGCCGCTCGCGCAGGACGTGAAGCGGCTGGCGAACGCGAACGACGCGGTCGTGGTGACCGACGGCTACGGCTTCTCCTCGCAGATGGACTTCGAGGCCGGGATCCCGCCGGTCGTGATCGGCTACAACCA
>DATHLL010000443.1:0-3321 GCA_035488195.1 Candidatus Elarobacter sp.
AGACGTCGGGTACGACGCTGAATGCAATCACGCTGCGAAACACGTGCAAGTATCCCGTGCAGTTCTCGTTCAAGCGCGACGGCTCGCCGCTCGCCAGGCAGGTCGTCGTCGACTAGTGCGACGAGGCCGCGAGCAGCACGCTGCCGACGTACACATTCACCGGGATCGTCGACGGCATCACCACCGAGCCGATCACCAGCAGCAACCCGGACGTGATCGTTGCAGTCGTCGCCGACAACAACCCGGTGGCGGACTTCCAAGGCTACAGCCTCACCTTCGTGTGATGGCGCACGCCGCGACGCTGCGCAGCGCGAAGCGTCGACGGCGATCCTCACACGCCTTTCCGTCCGCACGAAAGAGAGCGCGACCGACGATGCCACCCGTGACTCGGATCCCGATCGACGACGCACGCCTGAACGATTTCGTCCTAGAATACACGATGGAGGTGCCGGCCGGCGTTCCGCCACCGGCCGGGGAGTCGCCGCTCGACAAGCAGGTCTGGCCGGTGGGCTCGTCCCTGGCGTGCACGCTCTCTCACGAGGGATGCGCCGAGGCGACCTTCGCGCTGTCAATGGCGCGGCCGTATGCAGCGGTGCGGTTCGACGATCCCGCCGTGGGAACGTCGACAGCCAGGTTCGAGCTCATCACCATAGCGCGCATCGACGAGACGTCGCCCCCGGCCGGCCCATCGCCCGTTGGTGTCGAGACCGCGCTGTGGTGCAACGTCCAAGTCGACCGGCACAGCTATGTCAAGCGGCGCCTCGATCTGCTCTGGTTCGCCGCGAACTCCTAGACCTTCTCGATCTGGTAGAACTCCAGCTCGACCGGCGTCTCGCGGCCGAAGATCGAGATGAGCGCGCGGACCTTCTCCTTCTCCGGCTGGATGTCGTCGACGATCCCGGTGAAGTCGAAGAACGGTCCCGAGGTGACCTTGATGCGGTCGCCCTTCGCGAAGTCGATCTTGAGCTTCGGCGTCTCGATTCCCATCTGCTTGAGGATCGTCTTCACTTCTTTGTCCTGCAGCGGGACGGGCTTCTCACCCGAGCCCGGCGAGCCGACGAAGCCGGTCACGCCCGAGGTGTTGCGCACGACGTACCAGGACGCATCGTCCATGTCCATCTCGACCAGGACGTAGCCCGGGAAGACTTTCTTCGGGGTGATCTTGCGCTTGCCGTCCTTGAACTCGACCTCGTCCTCCATCGGGACGAGCACGCGGAAGATCTTGTCCTGCATGTTCATCGAGTGGATGCGGCGCTCGAGGTTCGCCTTGACCTTGTTCTCGTAGCCGGAGTACGTGTGGATCACGTACCACTTCTTGCGGTCGTCCTGCTTCTTCTGCGCCGGCGAAGCGGCGCGCTCGTCCGGCTCGGTGACCGCCACGGTGGCGTCTTGATCGCTCATCGCGAGCCTCCGGTCAGCCAGCCGAACAGGTATCCGAACAGCAGATCGCACGCGTAGGTGAAGAGACCGACGCCGACGACGAGCGCGATGGTGAGGAGCGTCGCCGCGATCCACTCTTCGCGCGTGGGCCAGGTGACGCGGCGCATCTCGGTCGCGACGCCGCGCACGAAGTCCTGCGTGCGCATCGCGTTCGCCGCGCGCTGCTGAGAGGTGGTCGCGGGCCGCCGGGGCGGCTGACCGCTAGGGTTTTTCATGATGCTTCGTACCGCTGGAGATTGGCAGGGCGGACAGGACTCGAACCTGCAACCCGCGGTTTTGGAGACCGCTGCGCTACCAATTGCGCCACCGCCCTTTGATGAGGGAGACTACTTGGTCTCCCGGTGGGACCGATGACAGCGACAGAAGCGGCAATACTTGCTCAGCTCGAGCCGCTGCGAGGTCTTCTGCCGGTTCTTGAACGTGTTGTAGTTCCGCCGCTTGCACTCGGTGCAAGCCATCGTCACCATCACGCGGTTCTCTTTTTTCGCCATCGTCGTTCTTCGGAGAGGTGCAAGCGGGCGAGCCGCCGGGGAACATGAAGAAAACGGACGCGGGGTCCGTTCCGAGGAGAAAGTGTAGCACACCCCGGAGCCCCCTGGCAATGCCGGTGGAGACGGACGCCCTCTACGCCTGCCCGAGCTGCGGCGAGCAGAACGCCTTGGGGGTCGACCCGACCGCCGGCCGCCGCCAAACGCTCGTCGAGGACTGCCCGGTCTGCTGCCGCCCGCTCGTCTTCTCGGTCACCGTCGACGCCGACGGCGACCCCGTCGTCGACCGCGTCGAACGAGAGTAGCCCCCGGCAAAAGCGGAGGGCACCGTGCCTCTCGGCACGATGCCCCGGTTCAGCGTGAACGCACAGGACCGACAACCCACACTAGCACGCTGCATCGGACGGAAGCAATCCGTCAGGCTGGAGCGGACGGGAGTCGAACCCGCGCGCACCAGGTGTCGGTCCTGTGCGTCGGAACCGCCGAACCGCCCCAGCGCCGAGCACTTCACGCGCGAAGCCGAAACGGCAAGCCCTGGATCAAACCGCAATCAGCGGCGACTCGACGACCTGGTTGCGGCCGGCGTTCTTCGCGCGGTAGAGGGCGCGGTCGGCGCGCTCGACCACGTCGCTCGAGAGGTCCGCGGCGCGCGCGTAGGCGACGCCGACCGAGACGGTCACCGGCTTGCCGTCGGCGTAGGCCAGCCCGCCCGCTTCGATCGCGCCGCGCAGCCGCTCGGCGACCTGCAGCGCGCGCTCGCGCGACGCGTCGCGCAGCAGCACCAGGAACTCCTCGCCGCCGAAGCGCCCGGCGACGTCGACGCCGCGGATGTTCTCGCCGATCACGTGACCGATCCGCGCCAGCGCGCGGTCGCCGGTCTGGTGCCCCATCAGGTCGTTGATCGACTTGAAGTGGTCGACGTCCAGCAGCAGCACCGCGTAGCGGCCGCCGCCGCGCACGTGCGCCATCGCCTCGTCGAGCGCGCGCGTGACGCCGCGCCGGTTCGGCAGCCCGGTCAGCGTGTCGATCGACGCCGCGCTGCGCGTCGCCGCGATCGCGCCGTACTCGCCGAGCAGCGGGCCGATCTCGACCGCAGCGCGCTCGAGGTCGCGCACGGGGACGATCGCCGGCGCGTCGAGCGGCCGGAAGACGACCAGCGCGCCGCGCAGACCGCCCTCGCCGTCGCGCGCCGCGTACGCGTGCACCGTCCCGTGCTCGTCGCTCTCGACGTACGCGTCCTCGCCCGTGACCTGCATTTCCAGCAGCGCGCGGCCGCCGAGCCGTTCGAGGTCGCCCGCGACCTGGGCGCCGAAGCGCATCAGCCGCGACCAGCGGTCGGTCCCGCCGCGCCCGAACGCCGCGATCTCGACCGACTCGCGCAGGATCCGCGGAT
>DATHLL010000444.1:0-5560 GCA_035488195.1 Candidatus Elarobacter sp.
GCCGAGCCGGTGCGCGCTGTTGTCGACGCCGCCGACCGCGTCGTTGACCGCCTTGCTGCGGAACGCGCTGTTCACCGTCATCGTGCGGTTCCCGAGGATCGCGCGCACCTTCTCGAGGAACGCGGCGAGCGTGCGCAACACCTCGGTCTCCGCGGCGTTCGGGCTGTTGTTCAGACCGGTGCTCGTCGCGGTGAGCTCCGCGAGCGTGAAATGCGGTGACAGATCCATGACCACTCCTCCGCCGGGTTACTTCTTGCGCTGCGCGCGGCGCTCGCCGCTGCGCTCGTCGAGGAGGACCGAGGTGATGAACGCGGTCTTCCCCTCGGTGTACGAGTCGCGGTCGTCGCGGAACCGCTCGGCGAGTTCGCGCTTGAGCGCCGCGTACGACGCGGCCAGCTCGGGGTCGGCGCGCAGCGCGTCGCGCAGCGTCAGGTGCGCCTGCAGCGGCGCGGAGCCCGCGGCGCAGACGTAGAGGTGGTGCCGGGGCAGCTCGGCGAGCGCGCGGAACGCCTCGCGGCCGACGATCCCGAGATCCCCGAGCCGCGTGTAGCCCAGCATCTCCAGCCGCGCGGCGGCCTCGTCGAGATCCTCGGCGTGGCGGATCACCACGTCGATGTCGACGATCGGCTTCGCGTCGAGCCCGGGGACCGCGGTGCTCCCGACGTGCTCGATCCCGACCGCAAGATCGCCGAGGACCGGCGCGATGCGGTCGCGGAGCAGCTCGAACGCCGTCACCCAGGCGGGGTCGTACGCGACGACGACGACCGGCTCGGCGCGCTGCTCGGGGGAGATCGGATCGGCGCGGCTGTCCTTCATCCCACCATCTTCATCGGCGAACCCGGCTCATCGCCGCAGGTCGAGGATCGTGGCGAGGTTCGCGCGGGCGTCGGGGAGCGGTTCGATCGCGCCGCTCGCCGACGTCATCAGCGTCGTCACGCCCGGGCCGTGGCCGGCGATGTGCGAGGCGCCGTGCGAGACGATCGCGACCGTCACCGCGCCCTGCCGGTAGATGCGGCCGTGCGAGCTGTCCGCGTCGGCGATCGCGACCAGATCGCCGAGCCGCAGTTGGTCGAGCCCGAACTCGCGGACCGTCGCCGGGTCGAAGCACTGGATGTCGTAGTCGCCGCGCGCGACCGTCTGCCGCCCGAGCCCCGAGCCCATCACCCGCGCCGGCACCGTGCGCGCGACCCGCACCGTGAGCCGCGCGCCGTTCCGCTCGACGCCCAGCTTCTCGAACAGATCGGGATCGCAGTTGAAGAGACGCACGTCGCCGGCGTCCTCGAGCTCGAGCCCGACGCCGACCGCGCGGATCGAGATCGCATCGCCGATCTGCATCCGTTCCATCACCCGCTCGGGGAAGTCGACGATCACGTGCTCGACCCCGCCGTGCTTCCCGGTCACCACGCCGCGCTCGCCCTTCGCCTCGCCGCTCGCGACCGTCGCCGCGTTCCCGACGCAGGCGAAGACGCAGAACGCCGCGTTGATCTTCTCGTCGGGATGGCGCGCGCTGACCGCCGGCTCGACGTGGTCGGCGGCGTGCGCGAAGGCGCCGTCGCCGACGCGCACGTTCAGGGTGATCCCGCCGACCGTCGGCAGAATGCGCGGCACGCCGTCGGCCCCGACGTCGTAGAGGCCGGGGCTGAGCTGCGGCGGCGCGACCTGCCCCGTCAGCACCTGCGCGACGAGTCGGGAGCGGTTGGTGGTCACGGCGAACTCCGTCGGCCGTGCTCATTCGCAAGTCCTTCACGCGCTCGCTCTGCTTGCCGGGCTGGCCGTGTGGGAGACTCCGGAGCCGTCCGTCGTTCACAGGAAGGGCGATCCGCCCGCCGGCACCGGGTAAGGGCTGGGTGGGTCCCAACCGAACGACAGGAGCGACCAACCCCATGATGCGCAGATTCACCACCCTCGCCGCCGCCGCCGCGCTGGCCGCCGTCCCGCTCGCCGCGCTCGCCGACGTCGGCCCCGGCACCGAGCTGAGCGGCACGGTCGACCAGGCGATCGACTCGAAGAACGCCGTCGTCGGACAGCGGTTCACGATGTCGAACGTCCACTCGCAGGACAACAACATCAACGGCGCCACGCTGTACGGTCACGTCTGCGACGTCCAGTCCGCGAGCCAGGGCCGGGCGGCGAAGCTGCAGCTCTGCGTCGACAAGCTGCACACGCGCTCGGGCAACTCGTACGCGCTCGACGGGCGCGTGACGGCCGCGCAGGTGAACACGAAGAGCAACGCGCTGAACGAGGCCGGCGGCGCGGTCGCCGGGATGATCGTCGGCAACATCATCGGCAAGAAGATCGGCACCGGCGCGGGCGGTCTGCTCGGCGCCGCCGGCGGCTACCTGTACGCGAAGAACGCGAAGCAGAACGTGACGATCCCGTCCAACACGCCGGTGACCGTCCAAGTGCTGCGCGCCCGCCGTCAGGCCTCGCGGAGCTGACCGCCGCGCGTGCTGCAGCTCGCTGAGATCTTCTACAGCGTCCAAGGCGAGGGGACGTGGACCGGGACACCCGCGGTCTTCGTCCGCCTCGCCGGCTGCAATCTGAGCTGCTCGTTCTGCGACACCGACTACGCGCTGAAGTTCTTCGCGAGCGTGCCGCAGGTCGTCGAGCGCGTGCGCGCGGAGGGCGGCTCGTGCCCGATGGTGATCCTCACCGGCGGCGAGCCGCTCGCGCAGCGCGAGAGCGCCGCGCTCATCGATGCGCTGCGCGCCGACGGCCGCCGCGTCCACATCGAGTCGAACGGGACGATCCCGGCCGAGCTGCCCGCCGGCGTCTGGCTGACGGTCTCACCGAAGGAGCGGCTCTCGCCGGCGATGGCTCGCCGCGCCGATGAGGCGAAGCTGATCGTCGACGGCCGCGTCCCGGAGGAATGGATCGCCGCGTTCCCGGAGACCACGCCGCTGTTCTTGCAGCCGGAGGGCAACAAACCGTCCAACGTCGCGCTCGCGGTCGAAGCCGCGAAACGGCATCCCGGACGGCTGCGGCTCTCGCTGCAGACGCACAAGCTGATCGGCGTGAGGTAGGTTCACGATGGCATCGCAGAGCTCGCTGTTCGAGGACTACGCCGCGTACCACCGCGACCGGCGGAACCTGATCTGCCACGAGATCGGGATCCCGCTGATCGTGCTCGCGATCGTTGCGCTGCTGCGGCTCGTCGCGATCCCGCTCTGGGGCGGGAACCTCGCCGCGCTCGCGATCGCCGCAGTGCTCGTGTACTACGTCGCCGCGTTCGGGCGGACGCAGCGCGCCGCGGTCGTCATCGCGGCGATCGGGCTCGTCATCTCGTACTACGCCGCCGCGTACATATCGTGGCCGTACGCGATCGGGGTCTTCGTCCTCGGCTGGGTCTTCCAGTTCGTCGGCCACGCGTACGAAGGGAAGTCGCCGGCGTTTCTGACCAACCTGCTGCACCTGCTCGTCGGCCCGTTGTGGGTCGCGAGCCACCTGGTCCCGCGATCGCTCTCCTCATCGTCTGCGCGGTAGCGCAGGAGCTCGCGGCGCTCACGCCGCGCGAGGACGTCGAGGTGCTCGTGACCGGGGTCGGCCCGGTCGAGGCGGCGCTCGCGACGTCGCGCGCGCTCGCCTCGCGGCACTACGACGCGGTGATCAACGCGGGGATCGCGGGCGGCTTTCGCGACCGCTGCACGGTCGGCGACGCGGTCGTCTGCGCGCGCGAGGACTACGCCGAGATGGGGCTCGAGGACGGCAGCGCGTTCCCGCTCCCCGGCGGGCTCGAGCTCGCGCGCCACGCCGAGTCCGATCCCGGGCTGCTCGAGCCGTTCCTCGGCGGGCTGATCCCGGTGATCGTCGGGCGCGGCGTGACCTCGGCGATCGTCACCAGCACGACCGCGCGCGCGCTCGTCCTCGCGCACCGCTTCCGTGCCGACGTCGAGTCGATGGAAGGGTTCTCCGTGCTGCGCGCGGCGGCGCTCGCCGGCGTGCCGGCCGTCGAGATCCGCGGCGTCTCGAACCTCGTCGGCGAGCGCGCGTCGAACGAGTGGAACTTTCGCGCCGGCGCGGAAGCGGCGGTCGCGACCACCGAAGCGCTCTTGGACGTTCTCTCCTCCGTATGACCGCAGGATCTTCCGTGCACGAACAGACCTATTCGCTCGCGTACTCGCCGTGCCCGAACGACACGTACATCTTCGCCGCGCTCACCAACGGGCTGCTCGACGGCGCGCCGAAGGTGAACGTCGTCCTCGACGACGTCGAGGCGCTGAACCAGGCCGCGCGCGAAGGCCGCCACGAGCTCACGAAAGTGAGCTACGGCGCGATCCCGTATCTGCTCGACAAGTACCGCGTCCTGCGCGCGGGCGGCGCGCTCGGGCGCGGCTGCGGCCCGCTCGTGGTCGCGCGCCCCGGCGTCGACGCGAAGCCGCCGCTGCTGACCGATTTCGCGGAGGACGCGACGTTCGCGATCCCCGGGCGTCTGACGACCGCGTACGCGCTGCTGCGGCTGGCGCTCGGGCGCGAGCCGCGCACGGTCGAGATGCGGTTCGACCGCATCGTCGACGCCGTGAAGAACGAGGAGGTCGCCGCCGGGCTGATCATCCACGAGTCGCGCTTCACGTACGAGCAGGCGGGGCTCGAGCAGGTGATCGATCTCGGCGACTGGTGGGAGCACGAGACCGGGAACCCGATCCCGCTCGGCGCGATCCTCGTCCGCCGCGACGTCCCGGACGAGGATGCGCGCGCGATCGACGAGGCGATCCGGCGCAGCCTGCGCTTCGCGCACGAGCACGAGGACCGGATCATCGGCTACGTGCGCGAACACGCCTTCGAGATGGACGACGAGGTGATGCGCGCACACATCGGGCTGTACGTGAACGCGTACAGCGACGACCTCGGCGAGGAAGGGATCGCGGCGGTCGAAGACTTCTTCGCGCGCGCGTCCGCGGCGGGCCTCATCCCCGGCGCGCGCCCGGTGTTCGTATGACGCTGAACCGCCGCAGTTTCGTCGCCGGCGCCGCAGCGGCCGGCGCGCTCGCGACCTCGCGCGCTGCGAGCGCGACGTCGCCCGCTGTCCGCGCCGTGCCGGTGCGCGAGAAGCCGGTCGTGACGCTCGGCGACGACGTCTTCGTGCGCGACGCGTGGCGCGAGCTGAACGGCCGCACGATCGGGATCGTGACGAATCCCAGCGGCGTCCTCTCGACCGGCGAGCACGTCGTCGACGCGATCCACCGCAACGGCCGGATCGCGGTGAAGGCGCTGTTCGGTCCGGAGCACGGGATCCGCGGCGCGGTCGGCGCGGGCGAGACCGTCGGCTCGTCGGTCGACGCCCAGACCGGACTGCCGGTCTACAGCCTCTACGGCGCGACGCGGCACCCGACGCAGGCGATGCTCGACGGAATCGACGTGCTCGTGTTCGACATCCAGGACGTCGGCGCGCGCCCGTACACCTACGTCTCGACGATGGCGTACGTGATGGAGTCGGCCGCGCAGTACGGCAAGGAAGTGTGGGTCCTCGACCGGCCCAACCCGGTCGGCGGCATGCTGCTCGACGGCCCGGTGCTGAATCCGAAGTTCAAGTCGTTCATCGGGCTCTATCCGATCCCGGAAC
>DATHLL010000445.1:0-2756 GCA_035488195.1 Candidatus Elarobacter sp.
GTCGCATCGAGCGTCTCGGTGGACGGCAGATCGCTCATCGCGCCAGGCGTTCGGCCAGCCGCAGCGCGCCGCGCACCGGCTCGTCGCCGCCTTTCACGATGACGCCGCCCGCGACGTCGCCGGTCAGGCGCTGCTCGATCAAGAACGTGAGCAGACTGTTCTCGCGGAACAGGCCGCCCGCGAGCGCGATCCGCGGCGAAGCGTCGAGCAGTTCGACCGCTCGCAGCGCGGACTTCACGAGATCGCCGAGCTCTTGCGCCGCCTGCTGCACGATCTTCGTCGACGCGCGGTTGCCTTTGCCGGCGAACGCGATGAGGCTCGGCGCGAGCGAGGCGATCTTGGCGGGCTTAAACACTTCGCCGTACAGGGCTCCGACGAGGCGCTCGCGATTCGGCGAGTCGAGCACGCGCGCGACGAGGTCGGACGTCTCGTCGCGGGTTGCGCGCCCTTCGAGCACGCGGCCGTAGAGCTTCACCGCCTGCATGCCGATCCAGAACGCGGAGCCTTCGTCTCCGAGCAGATATCCGAGCCCGCCGACGCGCGCCGAACGCTCGCCGTGCTCGGCGTAGGCGGTCGAGCCCGTCCCGGCGATCAGCACCGCACCGTCGCCGTCCGGAATCGCCGCGCGGAACGCGATCGCCGCGTCGTCACCGACGACGACATGCGCGCCGCGGAACGCGATCCGAATCAGCTCCTGCAACTCGCCTGCGACCCGCTCGCGGCCCGCGCCTGCGGCACCGGCGTAGATCGCGTCCGGCGTCTCGCCCTGCGCGGCCTCGCGGATCGCGGTGATAATGATGTCGGCGGCGTCGTCCGTGCCGATCGTCGTCGCGTTCGCGCCCGGCTTGCGGACCTCGCGGACGAACGCGCCGTCGCTCGACATTGCCGCCACGGTGGACGTGCCTCCCGCATCAACCCCTACACAGATCACGGGAACCGCCTTCGCGCGCCGCCTCGCCCACCCCGGTCGGCCGGAGTGCGCTGCCGTCCCGCGCCTTGCAAGCGGCCGGGAGGTCGGATTGGGCGCTGATCGAAGGGGCCTATTCACCGGATATCCGGTGAAAGCGAGTCGCACCATGGCTTCTTCCTTCAAGCGGGCTTCCGTCGTCGCAGCGGCGGTGCTGGCGTTCGTCTTCGCCGCGCGCGGGATCGCCGAAGCGATCCCGGTCCCGATCGTGCACTACGTCGGACAGCAGAACTACATGGCGGGCGGGCAGCAGTTCACGCGCTACAACTTGGCGGTCGTGAACTACTCGGTGTATCCGCCCGCGCTGTTCGCGCCGGCGCCGAATCTGCCGCCGTGCGGGTTGAACAAGAACTCGGCGCGGACGTGGGTCGACATCTTCCAGCGCGGCGGCCAGCGGCTGTACGGCTTCTGCGCGCTTCGCTCACCGCACGATCTGCTGCAGCTCTGGTTCGCGAAGCCGGCTGGACAGCCGCACCCGCACTACGTGTACGTGGTGCTCACCGACCGCCTCACGAACACGAAGGCGCAGTCGAAGCTCGTCGTCGTTCCGTAGCGCGCGGCTACCGCGGGGGCGCCGCTCCGAGCCGCTCCTCGTCGCGGACGCGCCGCAGCACCGCGTCGAGGTCGTGCGGAACGATCGATCCCAATACGCGCGGACCGCTCGCCCCGGTGACGCGCGGCAACCCCGCGGCACGACCGCGCAGCGCGGTATACCCCAGCACGGCGAACGCGATCGCCTCCTTCGCATCGGCGTTCACGCCGAACTCGTCGGAGATCACGACGCGCACGTCCCCCAGCCTCGAGCGCAGCCCGTCGATCTGCGACGGGTTGCGCGCGCCACCGCCGCTCGCGATCACCAGCGTCGCGTGCGGCGCGACGGCTCGCATCGCCCCGGCGACCGTATGCACGGTCAGCGCGGTCAGCGTTGCGACGGCGTCCGGGAACGCCAGCGCGTCGAGCTCGTTGCGCCAGCGCGCGACGAACGGCGCGCCGAACTCTTCGCGCCCGGTCGTCTTCGGCAGCGGCCTGGTGAAATACGGGTCGGCCAGCATCCGCTTCAGCAGCGCGTCGTCGGCCGTTGCGGACGCGGCGAGCTCGCCGTTCGCGTCGTAGCGCTGCGCACCGTTCGTGCGCGCCGCGACGTACGTGTCGATCGGGAGGTTCGCCGGCCCTGAATCGAAGGCGATCCCGTCCGGCAGCACGGTCATGTTCGCGATGCCGCCGAGGTTCAGCGCGACGCACGGCGCGTGACGCGCGAATAGCAGCGCGTCGACGAACGGAACGAGCGGCGCGCCGGTCCCGCCGGCGGCGGTGTCGACCGAGCGGAAATCGTGGATTACCGTCGTCCGAGTGCGTTCGCGGATGCGGAAGGGATCGCCGAGCTGCAGCGTGTGGTGCGCCGCCCCGTCGTGCGCGATCGTCACGCCGTGGGAGGCGACGGCCTCGAGCGTCGTCGAGCCGGCGACGCTTGCGGCCGCGGCGCCGAAGGCTTCGCCGATCGCGGCGTGGAGCGCGGAGATCTCGAGCGCTCCGACCGGCGCGGGCGGATAGGCGGCCATGATGCGCGCGCGGAGCGTTTCGTCGAACGGGACCGTCGCGAACCGCTCGCACGTCACGTCGACGCCGTCGCCGGCGGCGGTGACCTCGCAGATCGCGACGTCGATGCCGTCGAGCGACGTCCCGCTGATCAGGCCGGCGATCTTCATGCGCGGTCGAACGTTCTCACGGCGGCATCGGCGACCGCGGCTCGGACGTCACGCAGGTCGGTGCGGCCGTGGTGCACGTTGTT
>DATHLL010000446.1:0-2038 GCA_035488195.1 Candidatus Elarobacter sp.
CCAGATGATCCCGATCGACGCGCTGAAATTGGTCGTCGGGGTGGTCCTCACGCTGTTCGGGCTGGCGTGGCTGCGCAAAGCGATCCTGCGCTACGCGGGCCGCAAGGCGCTGCGCGACGAGAGCGCGGCCTACGCGCGCGAGGTCGCGGCGCTGCGCGCGGCCGAGGAGGCGCAGGCCGACAAGATCGGATTCGCCACCGCGTTCAAGGCAGTGCTGATCGAAGGCCTCGAGGTCGCGATCATCGTGGTGACGTTCGGCGCCGGGTCGACGCTCGCGCTCGGGTGGTCGGCCGCCGGCGCGGCGTGCGCCGTGGCGCTCGTTGCGCTGGCCGGACTCGCGCTGAAGGCGCCGGCCTCGCGCGTCCCGGAGAACACGATGAAGTTCGTCGTCGGCGTCATGCTGACGTCGTTCGGAACCTTCTGGACCGGCGAAGGCCTTGGCGTCGCATGGTGGGGCGCGGATCTCTCGCTCCTGTTCCTGGCGGTCTTCTACCTCGCGGCTTCGGCAGTGCTGGTCGCGATTGCCCGGGCGCCGCGAACGGTGCGCGCGTGAACATCGCGGCCATTTGGGAGTTCATCGCGGGTGACTCCCGCCGCGCTCCGGTGGCGGTCGCAATCGCGATCGTCGTCGCGATCGTCCTCGTCCGGACGGCGCCGGCGTCTTCGATCGCCGGGGTCGCATTTGCGTGCATCGTCGCACTCGGTCTCGCGGCAGCCGTCTTCGAGCGCACATAGTGCCGCTCGGCCCGACTCGGGTCTGCAACAGGCGGCCGACGGGGCATAGCGAAATACCACTGTGGAGGCGCCGATGCGACAACCGGTTCCGGGCCCAACGAGCATAGGAGAGTTCGAAGTTCTTCTCGCCGCTTCCGAGCAGAAGTTGGAGTTGCTCGAGGGCGAAGTCGTCGCCTTTGCCGGCGGGTCCGTAGCGCACGGTATGCTCGTCAGCCGGCTCCACAAGGCGGTGGCCAATGCGACGCAACCACCGTGCCACGCTTTCACCTCGGACGTCGCCGTCCGAGTCGACGACCGCGGGTCGTACGTGTTCCCGGATGTCTCGCGGACATGCGAAAAGCTCGATGCAGGCGCCACGTCCATCGTCGCGCCGGATCTCGTCATCGAGGTCATCTCGCCGGAAAGCAAGGATCGCGATCGGGGCGAGAAGCTGGACGCATATCAAAGCCTCCCGAGCGTCATGGAATACATGCTCGTCGATTCCCGCCGCGTATGGATTTGTGTTTTCCGGCGGATGGCTGGCGGCTTTTGGACCGAGACGACCTACGGCCTCGGCGAAAACGTCGAGCTGCGGACGGCCGACGTGACGATCGACGTTGCGGATCTCTACGCCGGAACGGGCCGAGTCCTGAGCGGATAGCCGGCAGCATCTTCGGGTGAGATCCGCATCCCGGGCAACGCCCAAGCACTGGCGCGCGTATGCGCGCCGGATGACGAGCTCCAAACACCAGCCGCAGAGCTGGAACGCGATGCTGCGTATGGCGCTCAACGTCCTCGCTGACGGAAAGCCGCGTAACGCGGGAGCGGTCTTGGAGGACGCGCGCGCAGCCGGCTCCGCGAGGGCCGGCACGAAAGCCGAGTCGGTCTACGACTCCCTCCAGCGGTACATCCAACGTGCTCGGATGCTGAACCGCCGGCCTGTCATCATCATGGACGAGCTGCGGCGCTTTCGACTGGATCAGCCACCCGACGACTGGCCGGATCCGGCCGTCCTCCCAACCCGGCCTCCGGTACCCAACGCAGCCGATCTCATCGCCAAGCTCAGCGCGAGCAGCGGCGGCGACGACCCGACTACCTTCGAGACCGCGGTATGCGCGGCGTTCGAGGCGCTCGGCTTCATCGCAACGCACATCGGCGGACACCAGGCGCCGGACGGCACGTTGGACGCACCCCTCGGCCCCCTCGCATATCGCGCGGTTCTGGAATGCAAGACCTGGCACGGCTCTCGGATCCCACGCTTAGATGTCGCCGAAGCTGCGAAGTACCGTGAACCGTTCCACGCCGAGGTCGCGGTGTTAGTGGC
>DATHLL010000447.1:0-2130 GCA_035488195.1 Candidatus Elarobacter sp.
TTCCCGAACGAGCGCAGCAGCGAGCGCAGCACGAACGGGAACGCCGCGTAGAAGAACATCTCGGTCGAGATGCTCCACGCCGGCGCGTTGATCCCGAGGTAGACCTTCTCGTCGGGGATCCACGACTGCACCAGCAGCGCCTGCGCGGCGAACGCGAGCTCGCGCGTCCCGCCGCTCGAGACGTCCCACGTGGTCCCGCCGAAGCGCCACAGCACGATCCCCGCGAAGACCATCGCGACCAGGTGCACCGGATAGATCCGCGCGACGCGCGCGGCGTAGAAGTCGCGCAGGGCTGCCCATGCCGTCGTTCCGTCGAACCGCCGGTGGTACGTGTACGTGAGGATGAACCCGGAGAGCAGGAAAAAGAACCCGACGCCGCTGTGGCCGAGCGCGTACTGCGTCCCGAACGCCGCGGTCGGCGCGCAGTGGTAGACGAAGACCAGCAGCGCGGCGAAGAACCGCAGCGCGGTCAGCGCGTCGAGCTCGCGGCGAGCGCCCGCGGCAACCATCGTCAGCGCTCCGAGACCGGGACGCCGAGCGCCGCCCGCGGGCCGAGCAGGCGGACCGCGAGCCACGCCAACGTTCCGCCGATCACGACGATGGCCAGCGGGTCGAACCCGAGCAGCGGCGAGACGAAGAACAGGGGCGCGATCAGCGAGAGGCCGAGCAGCAGACGCGTGCGCGCGCGCTCGTCGAGCCGGGAGGTGGTGTACGCGATCATCGGCAGCGCGAGCACCGCGTCGTACGCCCACGCGTGCGGGCTCAGCGCGAGCCCGGCGAGGCACGCCGCGCAGGCCGCCTCGACCGCGCCGACCCGCCGCATTGCCACGGCGCACGCGACCGCGACCAGCGCGACGACCGCGACGACGACGCCCGGCGTCGCGCCGAGACGGATCAGCACGCCGGGCAAGCTCACCGCGAACGGCGCGTTGACCGCAAAATCACCCGCGGCGAAGCGCGCGATCAGGCGCGTCCATGCGATCGGCCAACTCCAGTCGCCGCCGGTGGCTGCGGCGCTCGCGGCGTACCACGCGACGCCGATGCAGGCGACGATCACGAGCTCGCGCACGCGACGCCGCACGACGAGGAGCACGACGAACGGCAGCGCGTACGTCGGCTTGTAGAGCAGCAGCCCGATCGGCACCGCGGTCAGCGCGACCGAACGAGCCGCGACGCCGGCGATCGCGAGCTGCGCGAGCAGCAAGCCCAGCGGCGCGTTCTGCCCGGCGATCGCGGCCGCATACACGACCGGCGGCCACAGCACGAACGTCGCGACCGTCTGCCGTGCGCGACGGTCGAACGTGCGCGCGGCGACGACGCCTGCGAACGCCGCGCACCCGAGCATGCAGAACGCATTGAGCGCGAAGCTCACGGCGAGCGGCATCCGCGCGAAGGGGACGAGCGCCCAAGCCGCGCCGGGCAGATAGAAGAACGCCTGCCACGCTTCCGGCGGCGCGAGCAGTGCGCGCGTTCCGGCGAGCGAGCCCGCCGAGGCGAAGACGCGCCAGTCGCCGGCGCCGTGCCGCACGGACCACACGCTCGCCGATGCGAGCGCGAGCGCGACGGCGCCCGACCACGCCCACAGCAGCGAGCGCAGCGGCAGCACCGGACCGCGCAGCGTCTCCTCGCGCGTGCGGATGCGAACGCCGACCAGCGATCCGTTCACGGGCGCGCTTCCGCCACCGTCCGCGCGCCGACGCGCGCGGGGCGAACGTACAGCGCCGAGACGCGGTCCGACGCGACGCGCCGCCAGCCGCCGCGGCGTTCCGCGAGCAGGCTGTCGAGCGCGCCGTCCCGCCGCACGAGCACCGCGTCGACGCGCTCGCGGTCGAGGATCGCGGCCCAGCGCGCGTTTCCGTCGATCACTTCGCGGTACTCGCGCCACAACGGCGCCGGATACGGATCGCAGCGGCCGTCCATGAAGAACCGCACCGGCCGGCCGAGGAACAGGCTGCACCAGGCGAAGTCCTCGCAGAACACGCGCGGCGTCCCGCGCGTCCCGGGCGCCTGGGCGAGCAGCGCGCTCGCCGTTCCGTGCGGCAGCGCATCGGCGTAGGCCGGCGCGTCGCGCCAGGTCAGCGCCGTGATCGTCGCGCCGCAGAACCCGACCGCGACGACCGTCGCCCACGC
>DATHLL010000448.1:0-3533 GCA_035488195.1 Candidatus Elarobacter sp.
ACGTGCCGAGCAGTCGCGGACAGCGATCGGCGCTGGCCTGCTTGAGGTCGGCGTAGCGCTCCTTGACGTCGGCGCCGAGCAAGTCGGTCGTCCACGACGCGTGGCGGAAGTTCGCGAGCGCGTCGTAGATGTTGTCCGGCAGATAGCGGTCGGCCTGGCGCAGGTTGTCGACGCTGCTGATCGTTCCGCCGAGCCCGGTCCCGAAGACCGAGAGCATCACCAAGTACGGGTTCGCGTCCGGCGCGACCGAACGGACCTCGAGCCGCGAGCTGCGCTCGTTGCCGATCGGGATGCGCACCATCGAGCCGCGGTCGACCGCCGAGACCTTGATCTGGTTCGGCGCCTCGAAGTGCGGGTCGAGCCGGCGGTACGCGTTCACGCTGGAGTTCAGCAGCAGGCAGATGTCGTTGCCGTGGGTGAGGATGCGGTCGGCGAACTTCCACGCGAAGTCGCTGAGGTTCTCGTTCGCGCCCTGCGCCCAGAACAGGTTCTTCCCGCTCTTGTCGCTGACCGAGATGTTGGTGTGCATCCCGTTGCCGTTGACGCCGACGACCGGCTTGGGCAGGAAGCTCGCCGTCATCCCGAGCCGCGTCGCCACCTGGCGGCAGATCAGCTTGTAGAGCTGGATCGTGTCGGCCGCCGCGGTGACCTCGCCGTAGCTGTAGTTGATCTCGAACTGCGAGGGCGCGACCTCGGGGTGGTCCTTCTCGTTCTCGAACCCCATCGCGCGCTGCACTTCCGCCACCGTGTCGATGAACGTGCGCAGCGGGTCGCCGGGGAGCGAGTGGTAGTAGCCGCCGGTGTTGACGTACTCGAACTTCCCGGTCTGGTGGAACGTCTGCTCGGCGTCGACGCCGGCGAAGACGAAGCCCTCGATCTCGTTCGCGGCGTTGAGCGTGTAGCCGTTCTGCTCGTACTGATCGGTCGAGAGCTTCTTCAGCACGCCGCGGATGTCGGCGCTGAACGGCGAGCCGTCGCGGTCGAGCACGTCGCCGAACACCAGCACCTTGCCGGGTCCGAAGATGTCGGCCGGGCCCCAGTAGAACGCGCCCCAGTCGAGCTTCAGCCGCAGGTCGCTCTCGCGCTGGGGCGTGAACCCGCGGATCGACGAGCCGTCGAAGGTCAGGTTGTCGGCGGACTTCAGCAAGAACTTCTTGTCGTAGTCCAGCATGTGCAGCCGGCCTTCGAGATCCGAGAACAGCACGGTCACCGCTTTGATGCGGCTCTCGTCGGTCAAGTACTTGAGGCGCTGCTCCTGCAGCTTGTCGGCCGCGACGCGGTTCTTCCGCTGCTCCTTGGCCTCCAGGTTCAGCTCTTCGAGCTCCCCGTAGGGGAGCATGAGAAAATCACGCAGTTCGGTAGCCATCGGGCGAAGGCTATGCCGTGCCGAAGCGCGGTCCCTTGCGCGAAATCGCGCCTTTCGACATATACACGATCCGGCGCGCCGGCCGTGTCACGCGCGGCCTGTCCGCGGCTCGCGGAGTGCTCGGGGGCTAGCTCTCGAAGCGGTTGCTCAGCGTCCCGATCCCCGCGATCGAGACGTCGATCCGGGCGCCGGGCTTCATCGTCCCGGCGCCGATCGAGGTGCCGCACGCGATCACGTCGCCGGGGAGCAATGTCATGTCCCGCGAGATCAGGCTCACCAGCCGCGCCGGCGGGATGATCATGTCGCTCGCCGGATAGTTCTGGCGCTCCTCGCCGTTCAGCTCGGCGCGGATCGTCAGCGTGGCGGGATCGAGCCCGGTCGCGACGACCGGTCCGAAGATCGCGAAGCCGTCGCAGCTCTTCGCGCGCGTCCACTGCGCGAACGACGGGTCCTCGTTCAGCCAGTCGAACGCGGTGACGTCGTTGACGCAGGTGTAGCCGAAGATCGCCTCGCGCGCCGCGTCCTCGCCGGCGTCGGTGCAGCGCTTGCCGATCACGATCCCGAGCTCGGCCTCGAAGATCACGCGCCCCGCGTACGAGCGCGGCTTGCGGATCGCGGCACCGGTCGTCGCGTATGCCGCGGCGGCTTTCACGAAGTAGAGCGGGTGCTGCGGAACGCCGAGGCCGAGCTTCGCGCCGAGCGCCGCGAAGTTGTTCCAGAGACCGAGCATCTTCGGGGGCTCGACAGGCGGCAGCAGCGTGACCGCGGCGAGCGGCAGCGTCTCGGCGGTCGCGACGGGATCGGCGAAGAGGTCGCCCTCGTAGCGGGTGATCGTCTCGCCGTCGAGCGCGCCGAACGCGCGACGGCCTTCGTGCTCGTACCGCAGCCAACGCATCGGGCGGCCTTCGCGCGCGCCGCGGAAGGCGCCCGCTCGGGGGCCGCGCAACCAGTCCGCCAACGAAAGGGGGTCTCTTTTGGCTGCTTCGTCCGCCGTCTCGTCCCCGCCCGCGGCCGGTGACCGCCGCGTCGAGCTGACCGTTCGGGGCGTCATCCTCGGCGCGCTGATCACGGTCGTCTTCACGGCGGCGAACGTCTATCTCGGCCTGAAGGTCGGCCTCACGTTCGCGACGTCGATCCCGGCGGCGGTGATCTCGATGGCCGTGCTGCGCGCGTTCCGCGGCTCGAGCATCTGGGAGAACAACATCGTGCAGACGGTCGCCTCCGCGGCCGGCACGCTCTCCTCGATCATCTTCGTCCTGCCGGGGCTCGTGATGATCGGTTGGTGGACGGGGTTCCCGTTCTGGGAGTCGTTCGGGATCTGCTTGGTCGGCGGGATCCTCGGCGTGATGTACAGCGTCCCGCTGCGCCGTGCGATGGTGACCGGCAGCGACCTGCCGTATCCGGAAGGCGTCGCGGCGGCGGAGGTCCTGCGCGTCGGCGCCGGGACGGGCGCCGTGGACGACCCGGCCGCGGTCGCCGAGAACAAGCTCGGTTTCATGACCGTCGTGTGGGGTTCGGTCGCGAGCGCGGCGTTCGCCGCGATCATCGCGACGAAAGCGTTCGCCGGCGAGGTGGTCGGCTACGTGCGCGCCGGCGCGGGCGTCACCGGCGTCGACATCGGGCTCTCCCTCGCGCTGCTCGGTGTCGGCCATCTGGTCGGCGTGACGGTCGGGATCGCGATGCTGGTCGGGCTCGTCGTCGCGTGGGGCGTGCTCGTCCCGATCCTCGCCTCGCATCATCCGTTCACCGCCGACATCGCGGGGCTCGCCGGAACGGTGTTCCGCAAAGAGGTGCGCTTCATCGGCGCGGGCGCGATCGGCGTCGCGGCGCTGTGGTCGCTCGGGCGCCTCGCGGGGCCCGTCGTCCGCGGCGTCCTCTCGTCGCTGCGCGCCTCGCGCACGCGGCGAGCCGGTGCCGGCGAGACGCTGCCGCTCACCGAGCAGGACATCCCGTTCGGCACCGTCGTCCTCACGATCGTCGTCTGTCTGGTCCCGCTCGCCGTCCTGCTGGCGCTGTTCTTGCGGGGTACGCCGCTCACGAGCGGCGCCGTCGGCCTCGTCATCGGCGCGCTGCTGTACGTCGTCATCGCGGGGCTGATCGTCGCGGCGGTGTGCGGCTACATGGCCGGTCTGGTCGGGTCGTCGAACTCTCCCGTCTCCGGGCTCGC
>DATHLL010000449.1:0-7065 GCA_035488195.1 Candidatus Elarobacter sp.
GCGCGCAGATCACCGCCGCGTACTTCCCGCGCATCCCGGTCGGCTGATGCGTTTCACCATCGCGCACCGCACGCGCTACCACTACCCCGCGCCGGTCCACGAGAGCCACACGATCGTCCACCTGCAGCCGCGCAGCGACGCCGCGCAGTACTGCACGCAGTACGAGCTGACCGTCTCGCCGCGCGCGCGCGTCTTCAGCTACGGCGACCGCTTCGGCAACGACGTGCAGCACTTCGCGGTGCTCCCCGAGCACGACGTGCTCGAGGTGATCGCGCGCTCGCAGGTCGTCACCGCGCGCGGGAAGGGCCGCGCGCCGGCCGCGGTCCGGCGGCGCGAGCTCGACCAGGATCCGGCGCTGCTCGACCTGTGGGACTTCCTGCACGAGAGCCGCTACGTGCGGTTCGGGCCGCAGCTCGAGGCGCTCGCGGGGCGGATCGGCGCGCCGGGCGGCGACGACGACGCGGTCGCGTGGTTCCGCGCCGCCGCGCGCGCCGTGCACGAGACGTTCACGTACGAGAGCGGGTCGACGAGCGTGCAGACCTCGGTCGAGGACTCGCTGGCGCTCGGGCGCGGCGTCTGCCAGGACTACGCGCACGTGCTGATCGCGCTGTGCCGGCACGCGGGGATCGCGGCGCGCTACGTGAGCGGGTACGTGCACGCTGGCGGCGGCGAGACGCTCGGCGCCGAGGCGTCGCACGCGTGGGCGGAGGCGTATCTCGGGCCGCACGGCTGGGTCGGCTTCGATCCGACGAACGATACGTGGATCGGCGACCAGTTCGTGCGCGTCGCGATCGGGCGCGACTACCGCGACGTGAGCCCGGTGCGCGGCGTCTACGTCGGCGCGTCGTCGAGCACGCTCGAGGTCGACGTCGCGGTCGAGGCGCTCTCTCCGGCGCAGCAGCAGCGCGAGCTGCAGAGCCGCGAGCGGCAGGCGCAGATGCAGCGCCAGGGACAGGAGCGCGAGCTTCGCGCGCAGGAACAGCAGCTCGAGCGCCGCCGTCACGAGCAGCAGGAGCAGCAGCAGCAATGAGCATCGCGGCGACCCTTTCGGTCCGCGTCGGATGCGAGTTCGTCTACGAGACGGCGTTTCCGACGCCGGCGGTCCTGCTCGTCCTCCCGGACGAGCGCGAGCGGCCGGTGCGCGACGCGCGCTGGTCGAGCGAGCCGTTCACCGCGCACCACGACTACCGCGACGTCTACGGCAACACGTGCCGCCGGCTCACGTTCCTGCCCGGCACGACGACGCTGCGCTACGACGCGCTGGTCGACGTCCCGCCGGAGCCGGCCGCGACCGACTGGTCGGCGCCCGAGGTCCCGGTCGCGGAGCTGCCGGACGAGACGCTGCTCTACACGCTGCCGAGCCGTCTCTGTCCCTCCGACCTGCTCGGCGACCGTGCGTGGGAACTCTTCGGACATGTCGATCCCGGCTGGACGCGCGTGCAGGCGATCTGCGACTGGGTGCACGGGAACACGCGGTTCTCGTACGGGACGAGCCGCCCGCACACGACGGCCGCCGACGTGCTGGAGGCCGGGATCGGCGTGTGCCGCGACTTCGCGCAGCTCTCGGTGACGTTCTGCCGCGCGCTCAACATCCCGGCGCGGTATTGCTTCGGCTACCTGCCCGACATCGGCGTCCCGCCGGTCAACGCGGCGATGGATTTCTGCGCGTGGTTCGAGGCGTATCTCGGCGACCGCTGGTGGACGTTCGACCCGCGCAACAACCAGCGCCGGATCGGGCACATCCCGATCGCGCGCGGCCGCGACGCCGTCGACGTGGCGATGGTCACGACGTACGGTTCGGCCGCGCTGAAGAAGATGACCGTGTGGGCCGATCAGACGGAGTGAAGGTGGAACGATGATCGACCTCACGGCGGAGCCGGTCGTCCGCGCGTCCTACGTGCTGCGGCAGCAGTTCCGGTACGAGTATCCGGGGCCGATCGAGCACCTGCGGCACCGTCTGGTCATCGCGCCGCCGCCGGTCTACGGCGATCAGGTCCGCGAGTCGCACCGGCTCGTCGCGAGCCCCGAGCTGCGCGTGCTGTGGGAGGCCGACTCGTTCGGCAACCAGGTCGCGACGGTGCACGCGCCGCGGGTCGAGCGCGAGGTCCGGTTCGACTACGAGGCGACGATCCGCCGCAGCCGCGGTCCCGCCCCGCACATCGAAGCGTCGTGGTTCGCCGACCCGCGCTTCCGCCAGCCCTCGCGGCTGACGTATCCGAGCCTCGCGCTGCGCAACGCCGCCGAGGCGCTGATGGCGGCTCACGACGGTTCCGGCACGCTCGCCGGCCGCATCAACGCCTTCGTCGCGCAGCACATGCGCTACGTCCCCGACGCGACGAGCGTCGCGACGACCGCCGCCGAAGCGTTCGCGCAGGGGACGGGCGTCTGCCAGGATTACGCGCACGTCATGATCGCGCTCTGCCGGCTGTGCGGGATCCCCGCGCGCTACGTCTCCGGCCATCTGCTCGGCGAGGGCGGGACGCACGCGTGGCTGGAAGTGATCGAGCCCGCGCCCGGAACCGGCATCGCGCGCGTCGCCGGCTTCGACCCGACGCACGACCGCCGCACGACGATGAACTACGTCTTCGTCGCCGCCGGCCGCGACTACGCCGACGTCGCGCCGACCTCCGGCCAGTTCGTCGCCCCCTACCTCGGCCGTTTCACGACCACCCGCCGCGTCGACGTCGTGGACGTGGAGTACGCGGCCTGATCGTCGGCCGTCCGGACGCATCCGTTCGGACGGGTTGACACGCGAGCGTACAATGTCGTTGGACATCCTCGTTAGGTGAGGCGTCCGCGCGATCAACACGCTGCTGCCCGGAAACGTCGAGAGACGCCAATGGGTCACCAGGCCCCGTCGACATCAAGGCGGGATCTAATGCAGCCGAGCCGGAGCTCGCTCCCGCTCTACGGCGCGCGGTGCCGAACCCTCGACGTTGAGGAGTACCGCGGACCCGTCCGCAGGACTGTTCGGCCGTCGAGATCGCGAGGCGATCCGGCGGTTTTTTATCGTTCCGGCCAGGCAGGCCGCGAGGGGAGGTGAGGTTCGGCAGATGGACGGCGGCAGTAGTCATTGTATTGTTCGCGCGTCGTCGTCCGCGATGACGCGCATCCGACCAGAGGAGTAGCGTCATGCTGAACTTCATCCGGACGCGCATTCGCGCCGTCCTCTCTCTCGGCTCGCGCGCGGCGCCCGATCTGCGCCGCAACGAGCCCGCGTTCTGGATCCTCTTCGCGCGATGATCGCGGAGGAGATCCGGGGCGCGCTCGGCACGATCCCGCACGGCGACGACGGGCCGCGCACGTCCTGGCGCGCGCGGCTCGTGACCCTGCTCGCGGTGCTCGGGCCGGGGCTCATCGTCATGTTCGGGGACAACGACGCGGGTGCGTTCGGCACGTACACGCAGGCGGCGCAGAACTACGGCACCACGCTGATGTGGACGCTGCTGTTGCTCGTCCCGGTGCTGTACGTGAACCAGGAGATGGTGCTGCGGCTGGGCGCCGTGTCCCGCGTCGGCCACGCCCGTCTCATCCTCGCGCGGTTCGGCGTCTTCTGGGGCGCGTTCAGCGTCATCGACCTGTTCGTGCTCAACGCGCTGACGATCGTCACCGAGTTCATCGGGGTCAGCCTCGGGCTCGACTACTTCGGCTTGCCGAAGTTCGCCGGCGTCGCGATCGCGGCGCTGCTGGTCATGGTCGCCGCCGCGACGGGCAGCTTCCGGCGGTTCGAGCGGTTCGCGGTGCTCTTGTGCGCCGGAAGCCTCTCGCTGCTGCCGGTCCTGCTCTACGTGCACGCGCCGCTCGGAGCGTCGGTCCACGATCTCTTCGTCCCCGGGCTCCCCCGGCACGCCGAGCTCTCGACGGTGTTGCTGCTGATCATCGCGATCGTCGGCACGACGATCGCGCCGTGGCAGCTCTTCTTCCAGCAGAGCTACGTGATCGACAAGCGGATCACGACCCGCTTCCTGAACTACGAGCGCTGGGACCTGGTCATCGGGATCGTGTTCGTGATGGCCGGCGCGCTGGCGATGATCTCGTTCACCGCCGGGGCCTTCGCCGGGCGGCCGGAGTTCGGACACTTCCAGGACGCCGGCGCGGTCGCGCACGGGATCGCGAAGTACGCGGGTCGCCTCCCCGGCGCGCTCTTCGCGATCGCGCTCATCGACGCCAGCATCCTGGGCGCGGCGGCGGTCTCGCTCTCGACCGCGTACGCGATCGGGGACGTGCTCCAGTTCCGGCACTCGCTCCACCGGCCAGTCACGGACGCGCCGCTGTTCTACCTCGTCTACGCGGGGCTCGTCGGGCTCGCCGCGGCGCTCGTCGTCGTCCCCGGCACGCCGCTGGGGCTGCTGACGAACGCGGTGCAGACGTTCGCGGGCGTCCTGCTGCCGAGCGCGACGGTATTCTTGCTGCTGCTGTCGAACGACCGCGCCGTGCTGGGGCCGTGGGCGAACACCCGCCGCACGAACGTCTTCACCGCGATCGTGATCGCGGCGCTGGTCATGCTCTCGGTCATCCTGACCGCCTCGGTGCTGTACCCCTCGATCTCCGGCTCGCAGATCGTCACGATCTTGGTCGCCGGCACCGCGTTCACGGCGGCGATCGGGATCTGGATGGCCGCGAGCCGCACCGGGCGCGTCCACGCCGCGCGCACCAGGCACGCGCGCGCGAGACGCGATACCTGGCAGATGCCGCCGCTCGACGACCTTCCGCCGGCGCGCCTGACCCCGCTGAACCGGCTGTGGCTCATCGTGCTGCGCGCGTACCTAATCGTCGCGGTCGCGCTCGTCGTCGTCCGCGTCGCGCAGATCGCGCTGCACCAAAGCTGATGATCGACCGCACCTCGACGGTCCGACGCTCGCGACCGTGACATGACGGTCCTCGAGTTCACGCTTCGGTTGGCCCTCGCGCTCGTGCTCGGCTCGGTCGTGGGCTTCGAGCGCCAGTACCGTCAGCGGATGGCGGGCTTGCGGACGAACGCGCTCGTGTCGATCGGCGCGGCATTGTTCGTGATGCTGTCATCATTCAACAGCATGGGCGATCCCACGCGCATCGCGGCGCAAGTCGTCTCGGGGATCGGCTTCCTCGCGGGCGCCGTCATCTTTCGCGAAGGGCTGAGCGTGCGCGGTTTGAACACCGCGGCGACACTGTGGGCCACCGCTGCAGTCGGCACGCTGGCGGGGTTCGGGCTCCTGTACCAGGCCGCGATCGGCGCGGTCGCCATACTCGCCGCGAACGTGCTCCTGCGCCCGATCGTGCAGCGCATCAATCGAGCGCCCGTCGACGGGACCGAGGTCGTCACGAGCTATGAGGTCCGCGCCGTGTGCCGCGAGGACGTCGAGGACCGCGTACGGCAGACGATGATCGCTTCGGTGCGCGGCAACGCCATCACCCTGCGCGCCGTGTACAGCGAGGACATCGAGGCAACGAACCGCGTTGAGGTGATCGCGGACGTTGCGGTCGCCGGCCGTGCCGACGCACGTCTCGAGAAGATCGTCTCGCGCCTCGGCGTCGAGCCCGGCGTCAGCGCCGTGAGCTGGAGGACTGTTCCGACCGACCCGGACGAGCAGCCGATGATATCCGAGGAGTAACGCGTAACGTGCGTTTCGTGCCCTGGACCGCTCCGCTCGCGGCCGCGGCGACCGCCGTTTCCATCCTCACTTGTCTTGCGACGGCGTCATCCGCGTGCGCTCAATCAACGTCACCGCAGCCGTCGCCGCCTGCCGTGCCGTCACCCTCACCGTCCCCGTCGCCGCGGCCCGGAACGCTGCGACTGTCGATCGACGCACACACGACGTTCGTGTCGAACGCCGCGAGCGGACCCGGAGTCGCGCCGCCGGAGGCGGGAGGGTTCGCGAACGGCAGTCCGCTCTCGCCGCTCACGCCGTACGACGTCTTCTCGAGCGCGCCGCTCGTCTCGGGGAACGCATCCGAATCGGCGCTGTATCTGCGCCCGGCGTATTACGGGCGTACGTTCGACGTGTCGCTCGTGCTTGGCGCGGGGTTCGTGCGCGGCAGCGTGACGAACGCGGCGCATTGGGGCGAATCGCTGTTCGCACCGTTGAACCCGCATCTCGGCGCGCAGACGCTTCCGTACCGCATCGTCTTCCCGAGCCACGCCGGTCAGGACGACGGCACGGCACTCGTCGCCTCGGTTCTCGCCGGAACGCTCGCGTCGAAGGACGGCGCGCTCGCGCTGAAAGGCGGCTGGTTCGATCTGACGCAGACCGCGCCGTTCGTCTTCGTCCAGCCGGCGGTGACGAACGCGCCGCCGGCACTCGGGATCGCGACGCCGGAGTCGCTCGGCGATGGTCCGCCCGCGCTCGACGCGTGGCAGGCGCCGGCGGCGGTGCTGCCGTTGCACGGCGTCGACTTCGTCGCGAAGCGCGGTCTCGCGACGGTGGAGCTGGCCGACGCGTCGCTCCCCGCGCTGCCGGGGACGGCGGCGCGGATGCTGACCGGCTCGCTCGTAATCGATCACGGCGAAGGGACGAAGTACACCGCGCAGTACCTGCACGTCGCGACCGGCGGCGATCTGGTCGGAACGACCGTGCTGTACGGGAGCGATCCGCGCGTCGATCTCGGGCCGCAAGGGCCGTTGCCCACCAGCTCGATCGGCGGGCAGCGGCAGCGCATCTACGGCGCCTCGGCGTCCTTCCATGCGACCAAAGCGCTCGACACGACCCTGGAACTCGGCCACTCCACCTACGACGCCGATCATGTGGCGCGGCCGGGAACCGGGAAGGCGGGGAACTACGTGCACGTCGGCGTCAGCCGCACGACGAAGCATCGCACTGCCGGCCTCGACGTGTACCGCAACGAGGCGTACTACGCAAACGCGCTGCTGCCGTACGGCGCGCCGGAGAACGTGTGGAGCGTCGCCTGGTCTTGGCCGGGACAGTGGCTCAAGTCGAACTTCCAGCTCATCAACGACTTTCCGGTGAACATCAACCGCCAGGGCTATCGCGCAAAGTACGCGATCAAGAGCGGGCAGCTGGACGTGCGCGCCGCGTACGCGCGCTTCGATCAGATCGCGCCGATCTCGATGACGAACGCGCTGACCAC
>DATHLL010000450.1:0-7330 GCA_035488195.1 Candidatus Elarobacter sp.
CGCTTCGGGCAGAAGACCGGCGCGGGATTCTACCGCTACGAGGACGGCAACCGCGCGCCGGTGCCGGATCCGTTCGTCGACGAGCTGATCGCGCGCGTCGCGCGCGAGGCGGGGATCGAGCGGCGCACGGTCGGCGACGACGAGATCCTCAAGCGCTGCATGTACCCGCTGATCAACGAGGCGGCGAAGATCCTCGATGAAGGGATCGCCGCGCGGCCCGGCGACGTCGACGTCGTGTGGGTCTACGGCTACGGCTTCCCGGCCTGGCGCGGCGGGCCGCTGCGCTGGGCGGACTCGATCGGACTGCGCGCGATCGCCGAGGACCTGCTCGCGTTCGAGCGCGTGCACGGCGAGGCGTGGACGCCCGCGCCGCTGCTGCGCGAGCTCGCGGAGCGCGGCGGCACGTTCGGCGCCCTTCGATCCTTCGACAGGCTCAGGACAGGCGAAGCTCAGGGTGACACGATTCGGAAGGAGACGGCCCATGCGTGAAGCGGTGATCGTTTCGACGGCGCGGACGCCGATCGGGAAGGCCTTTCGCGGGGCGTTCAACGACACGCACGGCGCGACCATGGCCGGTCACGCGATCGACCACGCGGTGCGGCGGAGCGGGCTCGATCCGGCCGAGATCGAGGACGTGATCCTCGGCTGCGCCGATCCCGAAGGCGCGACCGGCCACAACATCGCGCGGATCGCGGCGATCCGCGCCGGCTTGCCGGTGACGACCGCGGGGACGACGGTGAACCGGTTCTGCAGCAGCGGCTTGCAGGCGATCGCGTTCGCCGCGCAGCGCGTGATCGTCGACGGCGTCCCCGCGCTGGTCGCGGGCGGCGTCGAGTCGATCAGCCTGGTGCAGCCGGCGATGAACAAATCGCACCTGCGCGAGGACTGGCTCGCCGAGCACAAGCCCGAGCTCTGGATGCCGATGATCGAGACCGCCGACATCGTCGCGGCGCGCTACGGGATCAGCCGCGAACGCCAGGACGAGTACGCGCTGATGAGCCAGCAGCGCACCGCGGCCGCCCAGCAAGCCGGCCGCTTCGACGCCGAGATCGTCCCGCTCCCCACCCGCAAGAAAGTCCCCGTTCCGGCGATGGCGACCGCCGGCGCCAAATCCGGCGCAGCGTCCAACGGCGGAACGTCGAACGGCGGAAACGTCATCCTGAGCTCGTCGAAGGATGCGCCGCAGCCGGAATGGACCTACGAGGACGTCGTCCTCACCAAGGACGAGGGCAACCGCCCCGACACGACGCTCGAAGGGCTCGCGAAACTCCAGCCGGTGCGCGGCCCCGAGCAGTTCATCACCGCCGGAAACGCGAGCCAGCTCTCCGACGGCGCGTCGGCGTGCGTCGTGATGGACGCGAAGCTCGCCGAGCAGCGCGGGATCGAGCCGCTCGGCTATTTCCGCGGGATGGCGGTGAGCGGCCTCGAGCCGGACGAGATGGGGATCGGCCCGGTCTTCGCGATCCCGCGCCTGCTGGAGCGCCAGGGCCTGACGATCGACGACATCGACCTCTGGGAGCTGAACGAAGCGTTCGCGGTGCAGGCGCTGTACTGCCGCGAGCGCCTCGGCATCCCGCTCGAGAAGTACAACGTCGACGGCGGCGCGATCTCGATCGGCCACCCGTACGGGATGAGCGGCGCGCGGATGACCGGCCACGCGCTGATCGAAGGGAAGCGCCGCGGCGCGAAGCGCGTCGTCGTCACGATGTGCATCGGCGGCGGCCAAGGCGCGGCGGCGCTGTTCGAGATCGCGTAGCGCTCAGCGGCCTTCGAGCCGCGCTTCGTCGGCGGCGTGGAGCGCGATCAGCTTGCCGAGGACGCGGCCGAGCTGGTCGCGCTCGCGCGCGTCGAGGACGTCGATGAACCGCGCTTGCGAGCGCGCGACGGCGGGTGCGATCTCGTCGAGCAGCCGCCGTCCCGCCGCGGTGATCGCGAGCTGCTTCGTGCGCCGGTCGCCGGTCCGGTAGCGGCGCTCGATCAGCGCGCGCTTCTCCAGCCGCTCGAGCACGCTGCCCAGCGTCGAGCGGTCGAACGCGACGAGCTTCGCAAGCCGCGTCGCATCGAGATCCTCGTGGTCCGCGATCGCGGAAAGCGCCGCGAACTGGAGCGGCGTCACCTCGAAGCCGGCGAGCTCCTCGTTGAACAGCGCGACCGCGATCTGGTGGCACCGCCGAATCTGGTGCCCCGCAAAGCCGACCACACGCTCGAACGCCATCCATATTGACAGTACACTGATGATCCGTATACTGTCAAATACTTACCGGCAGCCGAGGTGCACTATGCAGGCGACCGCTCGACCCGAAACCGTTCGCGCCACGATGGAGCCCGTCCGCGTCTCGAACCGCACCGGCATCCCCGAGGCGCTGCTGACCGACCACTGGTACGTGGCGGCCTTCGGCGAGGCGATCACGCGCTCGCCGGTGCGGCGCACGATCCTCGGCCAGCCGGTCGCGCTGTACCGGCGCGGCGACGGCACGGTCGCGGCGCTCTACGACCGCTGCCCGCACCGCAGCTACCCGCTCTCGCGCGGCGAGGTGCGGGGCGACGCGCTCGTCTGCGGCTACCACGGGTTCGGGTTCGCGCCCTCGGGCGCGTGCGTCTCGGTCCCCGGCCAGCCGAACGTCCCGCGCGCCGCGTGCGTGCGCGCGTATCCGGTCGTGGAGAGCGGTCCGTTCGTGTGGATCTGGATGGGCGATCCGGCGCAGGCCGATCCCGCGGCGATCCCCGACCACCGCTGGGCCGCCGCGCCCGGGTGGACGGCGTTCAAGAACAGTGCGACCGTCGCGTGCCGCTACGGGATGCTGATCGACAACCTGCTCGACCTCTCGCACGAGACGTTCGTGCACAAGGCGACGATCGGGACGCCCGACGTCGCCGAGACGCCGATCGCGACCGCGGTCGACGGCCTGACGGTGAACGTCTCGCGCCGGATGCACGGCGCCGCATGCCCGCCGTTCTACGCGCGCTCGACCGGGATCACCGGAACGATCGATCGCTCGCAGGACATCGCGTTCACGGTCCCCGCGTTCTACGTGCTCAGCGTGCGCATCGCGCCGGCCGGCGACGAGGGTCCCGGCTGCAACGTGAAGATCATGTACGCGATCACGCCGGAGACCGCGCGCACGACGCACGACTTCTGGGTCGTCAGCCGCGACTTCGCCACGGACGAGGACTGGGTGACCGAGACGATGGCGCGCATCCAGGACGCGATCGTGCAGGAAGACGTCGTCGCGCTCGAAGCGCTCGAGGCAGACTATCCCGAGGGCCGCGTCCCCGAGATCAGCATCAACATCGACCGCGGCGCGCTGCAGGCGCGCCGGCTGATCCACGAGCTCGCGCGCACCGACTCGAGCTACGGGACGATGATCGCGGAGCCGCGCGGCTCGGCGTAGAGCCGCGCGACGTCGGCGGCGCGGTTCTGCAGGACGCGCCGCTGGTTGACCGAGCCCTTGTCGGTGATCTCGCCGTGCGCACCGTTCGGCGGCTCGGCGGCGATCAGCGCGCGCGCCACGCGCGTCGAGCTTGCGGGGTTGCACTCGTTGTGGCGGGCGAGCGCGGCGCGGACGCGCTCGCGGATCGCGGGATCGTTCGCGAGTGCGCGCGGGACGAAGACGATCGCGGTGAGCTCGTCGCGGTCGGCGCCGGCGAAGACGACGTCCTCGATCGTGCCTTCGCCGGCTTCGATCACGTCGAGCCGCAGCAGGCCGGCGTTGACCCACGTTCCGGACGACAGCTTGAAATTCTCGGCGAGCCGTCCGCCGAAGACGATCCCGCGCGAGGGATCGCTTTCGTCGAGCAGCGCGCCGGCATCGCCGGTCTTGAAGAAGCCGTCCTCGTCGAACGCCGCGGCGGTCGCCTCGGCGTTGCGCCAGTAGCCGGGCGTGACGCTCGGACCGCGCACGCGCAGCTCGTAACGGTCCTCGACCGGCGCGAGCTTGATCTCGACGCCGGGGACCGGCGTGCCGATCGTCTCGCGCTCCGCGGGGCGCTCGCCCCACACGGCGGTCGCCATCGGTGCCGTCTCGGTGAGGCCCCAGGCGGACACGACGGGAACGTCATGACCGGCATAGCGCTGCGCGAGCGCGTTCAGCCGCGCGCGCAGCGACTCGGGGATGCTGGCGCCCGCGTTCAGCAGGATGCGTAGGCGCGAGAAGAACGTCGTCGCGAGCGCGTCGTCGGATTCGAGCGCCTCGAACAGCAGCGCCCAGCCGCGCGGGACGTTGAAGTAGAACGTCGGCGCGATCTCGCGCAGGTTGCGCAGCGTCGTGTCGAACGCGCCGGGCGCGGGTTTGCCGGCGTCGACGAACATCGTCCCGCCGTTGCGCAGGACCAGGCCGAAGTTCTTGTTCCCGGCGGCGACGTGGCTCCACGGCGCCCAGTCGACCAGCACCGGATCGCGGATCGCGTCGGGCCAGACCTGTTCCAGCATCGTCTGGTTCGCGCACAGCATCCGGTGCGTGATCATCACGCCTTTCGGCGTCCCCGTCGACCCGGACGTGAACAAGATCTTCGCGACCGAGTCGCCGCCGAGCGCGGCATGCGCGCGATCGGCCGCGCTCGGATCGCGAGTTGCAGGGCGATCGCCGTTGGATGCGCCGTGGTCGGCGAGCGCTGATGCATTGTCGCCGGCGAGCGCGGACGCGTCCTTGAAGAGATGCAGCGCGGGCGCGGTCGCCGCGAACCGGTCGGCGTACGCGGCGTCGGGGACGAACGCCGCGAACGGCTGCAGCACGCCGAGCAGCGCCTGCAAGCGTGCCGGGTCGGCGTCGGGGCGGACGTAGCCGGTCGAGATCGGCGAGGCCGGTATCCCAGCGTACATCGCGGCGAGCACGATTGTCGCATGATCGATGCCGTTCTCGGCGACGATCGCGAGCGGGCGTTCGTGCGAGCCGCCCGCCGCGAGCAGTGCCGCGCCGATCCGGCGCACGCGCTGCAGCATCGCGCCGAACGTGATCGTTTCCCACGTCTCTCCGCGGCGCTCCGCCAGAAACACCGCGTCCGGTTTCGCGCGGGCCCAGCGGATCAGATCGTCGGTGACGCGCTCGGGATACTGTCGCAACGGCACGTCGGACCGCAACACGCGGGCGCCGTACTCCGCGTGTTCGGCTGTCTCCGCGTGCGCGGCTGTCGTTGCGTGCGTCGTCCCCTTGGCGTGCATCGCCGTTCCCGTGCGCGCGTTACCGCGGCGCTAGGCGAAGCGCGCCGTCGAGGCGGATCGTCTCGCCGTTGAGATAGGCGTTCTCGCAGCAGTGGACGACGAGCCGCGCGTACTCGTCCGCTTCGCCGAGGCGTTTCGGGAACGGGATCGCCGCGGCGAGCGATTCCTGCGCCTCCGGCGGGAGCTCGCCGAGCAGCGGCGTGCGGAACAGTCCCGGCGCGATCGTCAGCACGCGGACGCCGAACTGCGCGAGCTCGCGCGCGAGCGGGAGCGTGAGCGCCGCGATCCCGCCTTTCGAGGCGGCGTACGCGGCCTGGCCGATCTGACCCTCGAACGCCGCGACCGACGCCGTCATCACGACGACGCCGCGCTCTCCGCTCTCCAGCGGCTCGAGCGCCGTCAGCGGCACCGTCGCGAGCCGGGTGACGTTGAACGTGCCGATCAGGTTCACGCGCACGACGCGCTCGAACTCCGCGAGCGGCATCGGGCCGTCGCGGCCGATCATCCGCCGCGCGGTCCCGATCCCGGCGCAGTTGATCACGATCCGAGCCGCGCCGTGCGCTTCGCGCGCGCGCTCGAGCGCGGCCGTGACGGCCGCTTCGTCGGCGACGTCGCACGGCGCCGCGACGCCGCCGATCTCCGCCGCGACCGCTTCGGCGCGCGCCGCGTCGCGATCGAGGACCGCGACCTTCGCGCCGAGCTGCGCGAGCCGCCGCGCCGTCGCCGCACCGAGCCCCGACGCGCCGCCCGTCACGACCGCCGCATGCCCCGCGACGTTCACGTGCGCGTCACCTTCGGCGCGCGCTTCTCGAGAAACGCCTGCACGCGGCGCTTCGCTTCGTCGTCGGTCGCGGCGGCGGCGGCGACGAGCGCTTCGGTGAGATAGCCGATCGAGGTCGGCGCGTCGGCGATCCGCGGCAGCGCCTGCACGATCGCGAAGTTCGAGATCGGCGCGTTCGCCGCGATCCGCCGCGCGAGCTCGAGCGCTTTCGCGCGGCCCGCGCCGTCGTCGACGAGATACTGGCTGATCCCGAACGCCTGCCCGGCCTCGGCGTCGTGGACGCGGCCGGTCAGCAGCATGTCCATCACGCGCGCGGTGCCGATCAGCCGCGGCAAGCGCACCGAACCGCCGCCGCCGAGGAAGATCCCGCGCTGCCCTTCGGGGAGCGCGTAGAACGCCGAGCGCTCGGCGACGCGCACGTGGCAGGCGGCGGCGAGCTCGAGCCCGCCGCCGATCGTCGCGCCGTGCAGCGCGGCGACGACCGGGAGCGTCCCGCTCTCGATCGCCTCGAACGCGCGGTGCCACAGCCGCGAGTGCGCGATCGACGCGGCGAGGTCGCGCGACTGCACGTCGCTCAGGTCGAGGCCGGCCGAGAAGTGCTCGCCGGCCGCGCACAGCACCAGCGCGCCGAGCCCCTCCGGCGGCGCCGACGCGAAGCGCTTCAGCGCGAGCACCGTCGCGTCGTCGAGCGCGTTGCGCTTCTCCGGCCGGCGCAGCTCCAGCACGCCGACCTCGCCGTCCCGGCTGAAGGCCAACGACGGCGGCAGCGCCGGCTGAGCGGACGGTGAGAGCAGCGACACTGGGCACCTCGGGCGAACGTTTATGCGATATAACCATAGCGGCGGGCCGGGGTCAAGCCGCGCTTCCGCGAAGAGCGCCGCGTGGACCCGCTCAGCCCCGAGGCCGCCGGTGAGTTCGGACCGCTCGACGCGTACGTCGGGTACGCGCTGCGCCGCGCGCAGTTGCGCGTCTTCCAGGACTTCATCGACGCGCTCGCCGAGGTCGACCTGCGCCCGGCGCACTTCTCGGTGCTCACGGTGATCGACGCGAACCCCGGGCTGTTGCAGTCCGAGGCGTGCGCGGCGCTGGGGATCCAGAAGGCGAACTTCGTCCCGCTGCTCGACGCGCTGCAGCGGCGCGGCCTGCTGCGCCGCGTCGCGCGCAACGGCCGGGCGAACGGCCTGCACCTCACCGACGAGGGCCGCAAGCTGCTGGTGCGCGCGCGCAAGCTGCACGACCGCCACGAGCGGCGCGTCAGCGGCGCGCTCACGCCGCTCGAGCGCAAGCGGCTGCTCGCCGTGCTGCACCGCATCGCCGATGCCGGCGACGGCGCGGCTAGCGGAGACCGAGCAGCCGCGCGGCGTTCTCCTTCAGGATCAGCGGCCGCGCCT
>DATHLL010000451.1:0-3463 GCA_035488195.1 Candidatus Elarobacter sp.
GTTCGGCTACGTCTGCGCGCGGCTGTTCGCGTTCGTGCTCGACGTCGGGCTCGTGTCGTTCGTCGTCACCTCGCTCGCGTACTCGCTGATCGCGGTCAACCCGATCACCGGGCTGCCGACGAACACCGAGGGCGGGTTCGACGCGACCTTCGCGCTCGGGATCGCCGTCGCGCTGCTCTACGTCTGGGTCGCGGAGGCATCGTTCGGGACGACGCTCGGGAAGCTGATCACCGGGTTGCACGTCTACCCGCTGCGCGGCGGACCGGTCGGGCTCGGGCGCGCGCTGGTGCGCGGCGTGCTCCGGCCGGTCGACCTGTTGATCGTCGGCGGCGTGATGGCGCTGCTGCCGGGACGGCGCCGCCTCGGCGATCTCGCCGGCGGGACGATCGTCGCGCGCAGCCCGCTGCACGGGTTCGCGCCGGTGATCGGCTGGATCGGCGCGCTCGTCGTCGCGGGCGTTCCGGTGATCCTGACCGGATGGAACAAAACGTTCCTCTCGCTGCTCGCGTTCTACCAGTTCCTCCCCGGGATCGTCGCGCACGGTTTGGCGCTCGCGCACGACGCGCTCAGGCTGACGCATCTGGTGAGTTAGGTATTGCCATCCGGCGCAAGCTCGTGATTGGCTTGCGTGACACCATGTCGATACACGAGATCGTCCTCCCCGAGACGAAGCCCGAGACCGAGTGGATCCTCGGTCGCGCGGTGCGGAAAGTGAGCCCGCGCCGCACGCACTCGATGCTGCAGTCGCACGTCCTGGTCGCGTTGCGGCGCTGGGCCGACGGGCGCGGTGACGCCGGTGCCGAGTGGCGCTTTCGCATCGCGCCGCCCGGGCAGATACGGCGGCCCCTCGTCCCCGACGTCGCGTACGTTTCGAACGAGCGGCTGCGCGGGCTCGACGACACCGACCTCGAGCTGCCGCCGTTCGCGCCCGACGTCGCGGTCGAGATCGTGTCCCCGGGTGACCGCTCGCGATACGTCGAGCACAAGGTCGGCGTCTATCTCGCCGGCGGGTCGTCGCTCGTCGTCGTCGTCGATCCGGCGAAGCGCCGTGTCACGCTCCACGACGCCCAGGGCGCGCGAACGCTCGCTGACCGAGAGGTTCTGACGCATCCTGCACTGCCAGGGTTTGCGCTGCCGCTCGCCGATCTCTTCGCGGCGGCGGATCGCCCTCGGTAGCGTTCGCCGCTCAGCTCTAGCCATCCGGCGCAAGCTCGTGATTGGCTTGCGTGACGCCATGTCGATACACGAGATCGTCCTCCCCGAAACGAAGCCCGAGACCGAGTGGATCCTCGGCCGCGCGGTGCGGAAAGTGAGCCCGTGGAGCGAGCACGCCTGGCTGCAGTCGGCGTTCGCTTCGGCGCTTCGCGCGTGGTCTCGCGGTCGCGGGCGGGTCGGCACCGAGTGGAAGTTCCGCATCGCGCCGCCGGGCGAGATCCGGCGGCCGCTGGTGCCGGACGTCGCCTATGTCTGCAACGAACGGCTGCACGGGCTTCAAGGCTTGGATCTGCGAGCTCCGCCGTTCGCGCCGGACGTCGCCGTCGAGATCCGCTCGCCGGACGACCGTGAACGGTGTGTCGCGCACAAGGTCTCCGTCTATCTGGCCGGCGGTGCGTCGCTCGTCGTCGTCGTCGACCACGCGCTGCGCGAGGTGGCGCTGCACGACCGTTCCGGCACGTCGGTCCTGCGGGACGGCGACGTCTTGACGCACCGCGCCTTGCCGGGATTCGCGCTTCCGCTCGCGGAGCTGTTCGCGGAAGCCGACCCGCCGTAGCACTGCGGCGGGGCCGGCGCGCGTCGGCGGCGTACCGCGGTCGGTGGAGGATTCGGCGATGATCGCTTCCGGCGAAGGACTCGAGACCAAGCACGCGCGCTACGTTCTGACGCCGTGGATGCCGCAGGGCAGCGTCAAGGCGTCGGTGATCGTGCGCGGCGAGGGGCTCTACCTCTACGACGCGGGCGGGAACCGCTACGCCGACCTCACCTCGGGGCTCATCGCGGTGAACCTCGGGCACGGGCATCCGGCGGTTCGCGCGGCGATGCACGAGCAGGTCGATCGGCTGTGCTTCAGCCCGCCGAGCTGGTTCAACGACGTCCGCGCGGAGCTCGCCGAAGCGCTCGTCGCACTGGCGCCGTGGGGTGACGAAGGGGGGCGCGTGTTCTTCACCACCGGCGGCGCCGGCGCGAACGAGGACGCGGTGAAGTTCGCGCGCGCGGTGACGGGGCGCAGCAAGGTGCTGGCGGGATACCGCTCGTTCCACGGCTCGGGCGCGGGCTCGGCGACGCTGACCGGCGAGAACCGCCGCTGGTTCAACGAGCCGGCGAACGTGATGCCGGGCGTCGTGCACTTCTGGGCGCCGTATCCGTACCGCAGCCCGTTCTTCACGCAGGATCCGGCCGAGGAGACGCGCCGCGCGCTGCAGCACGCCGCCGACGTCGTCGCGGCGGAGAACCCGGAGAGCGTCGCGGCGATCATCATCGAGCCGGTGATCGGGTCGAACGGCGTGATCGTCTTCCCGCCCGGCTATCTCGCCGGTTTGCGCGCGCTGTGCGACACACACGGGATCGTGCTGATCTTCGACGAGGTCATGACCGGGTTCGGCCGCACCGGAGCGGCGTTCGGCGGCGAGCGGTTCGGCGTCGTCCCGGATGCGATCACCTTCGCGAAGGGCGTGACCTCGGGCTACGTCCCGCTCGGCGGCGTACTGCTGCGCGAGCGTCTCGCGTGCGCGTTCGACCAGCGCCCACTCCCGGCGGGTCACACCTACTCCGGCCATCCGCTCGCGATGGCGACGGGCATCGCCGCGCTGCGCGCCTACGCCGACGACGATCTCTACGCGCGCGCGAAGACCGTGATCGAGCCGCGGCTGCGCGCCGGGCTCGAACGCATTCGCGAGAAACACGAGATCGTCGGCGAGGTGCGCGGCACTGGCGCGTTCTTCGCGCTGGAGTTCGTTCGCGACCGCAAGACGCGAGAGCCGCTCGTCCCGTGGCAAGGGAAGTCGCTCGGGCCGATGCCGTCGTTGTTCGCGGGGCTGAAGAAGCGCGGCGCCTATGCGTTCGGCCGCTACAACGTCCTCCACATCGCGCCGCCGCTGATCATCACCGAAGACGAGCTCGACGAAGCGGTCGCGACGATCGGCGCCGCGGTCGGCGACTTGGAGCAGGCGGCCCGCGAAACTTAGGCGGGCGTCACCTCGACGTTCGCAAGCGCCGGGTCGAGTGCGGTGGGCTCGACGGCGGTGATCGCGTCGTACTCGGGTTCGGTGATGCGCGAGGGTGAGGTGCGCATGAACCAGGCGTAGGCCAAGCCGGCGACGATGATGCTGAAGAACCAGCCGCCGGACCACAGGAAGCCGAGCGGCGCGTAGAACTTGCCGATCAGCGGCGGGATCCAGCCGACGATCAGCGCGGCGATCGCGCGCAGGTTCCAGCCGCGCGCGTAGTCGTAGCGGCCGGCGGGCGT
>DATHLL010000452.1:0-3700 GCA_035488195.1 Candidatus Elarobacter sp.
CTGCACGCCGGCGTGCAGCGGCTGGTGCGCGACGCGAACACGTTCGCGCGCGCGCACCACGCGCTGCACGAGCGCGACTGCGAGCCCGACGGGTTCGAGTGGATCGCGCACGACGACCGCCGCAACGCGGTGCTCGCGTTCGTGCGCTGGGACGCCGCGCGCGACGGTCACGTCGTCTGCGTCTTCAACTGCAGCGGCGCGCGGATCGAGCGCTACGCCGTCGGGGTTCCGCGGCGCGCGCGCTATGCCGAGCTGCTGAACACCGACGCCGCGCTCTACGGCGGCGCGAACGTGGGGAATCAGGGCGGCGTGACCGCCGCCGACCGGCCTGCCCACGGGCGGCCGTTCTCGCTCTCGCTGACGCTGCCGCCGCTCTCCGCGCTCTGGCTCGCACCGTGAACGGCGCGCGGACGCGCGTTGAAGCGGGCCTGCCGTATCCGCTCGGCGCGACCTGGGACGGCAAGGGCGTCAACTTCGCGCTGTTCAGCGCGAACGCGGAGAAGGTCGAGCTGTGCTGGTTCGACCCGCGCGGACGCCGCGAGATCGCGCGCATCCAGCTCCCCGAGTACACCGACGAGATCTGGCACGGCTATCTCCCCGACGCGCGGCCGGGGATGCTGTACGGCTACCGCGTCTCCGGCCCGTACGATCCTGAGCGCGGGCACCGCTTCAACAATCACAAGCTCCTGCTCGACCCGTACGCGAAAGCGCTGTTCGGGAAGCTGCGCTGGACCGACGCGCACCACGGTTACCGCATCGGCTCGCAGCGCGAGGACCTCTCGTTCGACCGCCGCGACAACGCGAGCGCGATGCCGAAGTGCGTGGTCCTCGAGGAAGCGTTCACCTGGGGCGAGGAGCACCGGCCGTCCGTCCCGTGGACGGAGACGGTCTTTTACGAGCTCCACGTGCGCGGTTTCACGATGCAGCACCCCGGCGTCGCGCCGGCGCTGCGCGGGACGTTCGCCGGACTCGCCGCGCCGGCGGTGATCGAGTACCTTCACGAGCTCGGCGTGACGACGGTCGAGCTGCTCCCGGTGCACGCGTTCTTCGACGACCGGCGGCTGGTCGAGCAGAAGCTCCGCAACTACTGGGGCTACAACTCGATCGGGTTCTTCGCGCCGGAGCCCCGCTACCTGACCTCCGACCCGAACGAGTTCAAGACCATGGTGAAACACCTCCACGAGGCGGGGATCGAAGTCGTCCTCGACGTCGTGTACAACCACACCGCGGAGGGGAATCATCTCGGTCCGACCTTCTCGTTCAAGGGGATCGACAACGCCTCGTACTACCGGCTCGCGGAGGATCCGCGCTACTACGACGACGTCACGGGGACCGGGAACACGCTCGACCTGCGCCACCCGCGCGTCCTGCAGATGGTGATGGACTCGCTGCGCTACTGGGTCCTCGAGATGCACGTCGACGGCTTCCGCTTCGACCTCGCGCCGGCGCTCGCGCGCGAGGACCACGGCTACGCGCGCAACGCCGCGTTCTTCAAGGCGATCGCGCAAGACCCGGTCCTCTCGCGCGTGAAGATGGTCGCCGAGCCGTGGGACGTCGGGCTCGGCGGGTACCAGCTCGGGAACTTCCCGCCCGGATGGTCGGAGTGGAACGGAAAGTACCGCGACACCGTGCGGCGGTTCTGGCGCGGCGACATGGGCGTCTTGCCGGAGCTCGCCTCGCGGCTCGCCGGCTCGTCGGATCTCTTCGCGCACAACGGGCGGCGGCCGCGCGCCGGCGTCAACTTCGTCACCGTCCACGACGGCTTCACGCTGAACGACCTCGTCTCGTACAACGAGAAGCACAACGAGGCGAACCACGAGGGGAACCGCGACGGCGCCGACGACAACCTGAGCTGGAACTGCGGCGCCGAGGGACCGACCGACGATCCCGAGATCGTCAACCTGCGCGAGCGGCAGAAACGGAACCTGATCGCGACGCTGCTGCTTTCGCTCGGCGTCCCGCTGGTCCTCGCCTGCGACGAGCACGGCCGCACGCAGCGCGGGAACAACAACGCGTACTGCCAGGACAACGACATCTCGTGGGTTGACTGGACCGCGATCGGGCCGCGCGACCGCGCGCTCGAGGACTTCTTCAAGACGATGCTGCGGATGCGCCGCGAGCACCCGGCGTTCGAGCGCGACGCCTTCTTCAAGGGCGAGCCGATGACGCCCGGCGGCCGCAAGGACATCGCCTGGATGCGCCCCGACGGGCACGAGATGGAGCCGGGCGACTGGAACGCGGAGCGGCGCACGATCGGGTTCTTCCTCGGCGCGCGCCCGATGCTGGTGGTCGCGATGAACGCGGCGCCGGACGACGTCGACTTCGCACTCCCGGACGTCGAGCGCGTCTCGTGGTCGCTCGCGCTCGACACCGGGATCGAGGGCGGCGCGCAGCGCGACGTGCCGGCGGACGACGTGATCGTCTACCCGATGATCTCGCGCTCGCTGGCGGTCTTCGCGGGGCACGCGCGGTGAACGCGCGGGTCGCGCGCTCGTACGTCGACGCGCTCGGCAAACGCCGCGAGGCGGCGCCCGAGACCGTCGCGTGCTTCGAGGCGCTGCTGGAGGAGGACGAGCACCGCGCCGTCGCGCCCGCGATCGTGCTGCGCGAAGGCGAGCCGCTCTCCGTCGACGTGACGCTCCCAGCGCACAGCTGGACCGAGACGCTGCGCTGGACGCTCGCGCGCGACGACGGCAGCACCGCCGAAGGGACCGTACCGCTCCGCGAGGCGCCGGTCGTCTACGCCGATCACCGCCCGGAGGTCACCTACGACACGCGGCGGATCGCCCTCTCGGGCCCGCAGCCGCTCGGATTGCACAAGCTCGCGCTCGACGTCGCGGCGTACGCGCGCGCGGCGACGACCGTCGCGGTCGTCCCGCACCGCGCGCATCCGCCGCAGGGCCGCACCTGGGGGATCGCGCTGCAGCTCTACACGCTGCGCAGCGCGCGCAACCTCGGGATCGGCGACTTCGGCGATCTGCGCGCGGTCTGCCGGCTGCTCGGCGAGCGCGGCGCCTCGTACGTCGGGATCAACCCGCTGCACGCGGCGTTCCGCGGCGATCCCGAAGCGGCGAGCCCGTACGCGGCCTCGTCGCGCATCTGGCTGAACTGGCTCTCCATCGCGGTCGACGACGTGCCGGAGGCGCACACGCCGCGGGTGCGCGGCGTCTTGCGCCGCGCCGGCCGGCGCGAACGGCTCAAGGCGGCGTGCGAGAGCGACCGCGTCGACTACGCCGGCGTCGCGGCGCTCAAGGACGAGCTGCTGCGGGCGTGCTTTGCGGTACTGGAGACGAACGGCGAGCGGCGCGCCGCGTTCGACGCCTGGTGCGCGGAGCGCGGCGAGGCGCTGGTCCGTTTCGCGACGTTCGAGGTGCTGGTCGCGCGCTACGGACGCGATCTCGCGGCGTGGCCGCCGAACGTCCGCACGCCGTCGTCACCCGACGTGGCGCTCCTCGCGGCGGCCGAGCACGACGAGGTGCGCTACGGGATGTACCTGCAGTGGCTCGCGTGCGAGCAGCTCGCCGCGGTCGCCGCCGACGCCGCGCGGCACGGCGTGCGGATCTACCGCGATCTCGCCGTCGGCGTCGACGCGAACGCGGCCGACGTGTGGGCCGACGCCGGCGCGTACGTCGACGGCGTCTCGGTCGGCGCGCCGCCCGACGTGCTGAACACGCTCGGCCAGGACTGGGGGCTGCCGCCG